>DASXMZ010000486.1:0-11348 GCA_036495385.1 Mucilaginibacter sp.
GTTTGCAGATATGAAAGCCTGCAAATATCCAGATGGCGCCAAAGTACTCAGAGCTAAAGTTGACCTGGCATCGCCGAATATGCACATGCGCGACCCTTTGATGTACCGCATTAAACATACCCACCATCACCGGACAGGGGATGACTGGTGCATTTACCCGATGTATGATTTTGCACACGGACAATCAGATTCAATTGAAGATATCACCCATTCCATTTGTACGCTGGAATTTGTACCGCACCGTGAACTGTACAATTGGTTTATTGAGAAACTGGAGATATATCCATCCAAACAATATGAATTTGCGCGGCTTAACCTCAATTATACGGTTATGAGCAAGCGCAAGCTGCTGCAACTTGTTGAAGACGGCCATGTTGAAGGCTGGGACGATCCGCGTATGCCTACCATTAGTGGTTTGCGCCGCAGGGGTTATACTCCTGCTTCTATCCGTGATTTTTGCGAGCGCATTGGCGTTGCTCGCCGCGAAAACATGATTGATGTTAGCCTGCTCGAGTTTTGCGTACGTGAGGATTTAAACAAAACGGCCTGGCGCCGCATGGCGGTGCTCGATCCGATAAAGATGATCATCACCAATTATCCGGATAGCCAAACTGAGACGATGTTCAGCGAAAACAACCCGGAAGCTGAAGGCGGCGAAGGCGGTAGGGAAATCCCATTCAGCAAAGAGCTGTGGATAGAACGTGAAGATTTTATGGAAGAACCGCCTAAAAAGTTTTTCCGGCTGGGCGTTGGTTTAATGGCGCGGCTTAAGAGCGCTTATATTGTTAAGTGCGACAGTTTTACCAAAGACAGCAATGGCAATGTGACAGAAATCCACTGCACTTATATTCCTGAAAGCAAATCGGGAAATGATACAAGTGGCATTAATGTTAAGGGAACCATTCATTGGGTGAGCGTGCCACACGCCAAAACCGCGGAAGTACGTCTTTACGACCGCCTGTTCCAGGTAGAAGACCCGTCCAATGAAGACGGCGATTTTAAGGAATACCTGAACCCTAATAGCCTGCAAATTATATCAAAGGCTTATATAGAACCCGACTTGGCGAATGCTATACCTGGCAAAGGATATCAGTTTATCCGTAAAGGATATTTTACCCTTGATAAGCACTCAACTGTTGAAAAACTTGTCTTTAACAGAACAGTAACGCTGAAGGATGGGTGGAAAAGCCCCCCAGCCCCCTGAAGGGGGAGTTTTTGATTGTCAGGTTGCCTTTACGACAGACCATCATTCCCCCTTTAGGGGGTCAGGGGGCATACTTCTGATAAACGTTATACAACACATTCAAATCCAACTGTGTTAAAATTGGACTAACATCCGTTTGCACAAAATGGCGTTTGAAGGCCACGACGGCTGCATTGATGTCGGATGTGTCATAACCGATAAGTTTAAGGGCTATGATATAATTAAAATTATCGGGAGGAAGTTCCAATACGTCGTCGCTCCAATAGCCGAAACCTTTTTGGGCCAGCTTTTTCCAGGGGAAGAACGGGCCCGGGTCCGGTTTGCGCTTTGGCGCGAAATCTTCGTGGCCTATAAAATTTGCCTGCGGAATATTGTAACCCTTTTTTAAATCGGCCAGCAAAAGCAGCAAACTGTTGATCTGGGCATCTGTAAAAGGTTCATTGCCGTTATTGTCGATCTCGATACCTATGGAACAGCTATTCATATCCGTAACACTGCCCCATTTGCCTACGCCGGCATGGTTAGCGCGCAGGTAATCGTTCACCATATGGTATACCTTTCCGCTTTTAGCTATCACATAATGAGCGCTGGTTTGTGTAGTGGTTACGGTAAATGTTTTAAGCGTTTGCTGTACAGAGTCCTGCGCGGTGTAATGGATGATCACGTAATTGGCTTTACGGATGCCAAAGTTCACCGTACCCACCCATTCCGAAGGTATGGGCATGCCTGAACTGTCTCGCAGTGAATCGGGCAATTGCTTTTGTATGGTTGCGACGTAGCCTTTGGTTTTATCTTTGTAAACTTTATTGGTAACGGCATAAGGACCTTTAGGTGAGCAGGAAGTCAGTGCAACCAATCCTAACAGCAATAGATATAAGTAAATTTTTCTCATAGACAGGTAACAATAGGACTAATTTACGGAATTAAGTGCATTTACAGTTAAAACTGCATAATTGATACTATTACGCTGGCATATTTTTACATTGAGTCGTATGGAAGTTGTTTGCCGGGCCTCCGGGTTGGCGCGATTAAGACTGGTTCAGTCTTCCTTCTTATTAAGTAGCATTTCCGAATAGTAGCCAATGGTTTTGCCAGTGCGTTTATTGTACATAGACCAATCTTCTATATCCATTTTGTGAATAACAACTTTATCCCAGGTTTTGATGTTTTTTATGTCGAATGCGGAATCGATAAAAAAGCCTTTAAAATCACTATTGTCATAACTTAGTATTAAAGACCACATATGCTCATGAATATCATTTTCAACAAAATCAGATTTCACACTGAATTGATAATTCAACGTATCTCTTCCATGAATTTTTAAACTGTCTAAAAAAGTCTGCAAATGTGCTTGCGCTGTATCTTTTAAAGCAAGAAATGTGGAGTCGTCTCTAACCAGAGGAACAGCTGAATAATTTTTACTGTTATTATTATTGTTTTGACAAAGCCCCTGCAGGCATATCAACAGTAACACAAATGAAAGGCAGGTTTTCATGTTTAGCCAACGCTTGAAAATTTAGAACTTTTTCTTTCCTATCTTAAGAAATATTGGTTACGCCGCATGCAAAGCATTAGTAGTAAAATACAATATAATAATTATAATACCCGCTATAATACGGTAAACGCCAAATACCTTGAAACCTTTTGTTTGTAAAAAGGTGATAAAGCTTTTAATTGCCAGCAAAGCCACAATAAATGCAATTACACTGCCTATAATCAGATATTTTATATCGTCATGTAACTGGGGAGCCGCAAGTGTATTGTTTTTATTAAAATCCCAAAGATCTTTTACCGTTGCGCCAAACATAGTCGGTACAGCTAAAAAGAAAGAAAATTCTGCTGCGGCAGTGCGACTCAGCTTCTGCGACATACCCCCTACTATTGAAGCTGCAGAGCGCGAAACACCCGGCACCATGGCAAGACATTGAAAAAAGCCAATTTTTAAGGCTGTAAGATGACTTATCTCCTTCTCGTCGTCGATTTTTGGTTTATTAAACCAGTCATCAACAAAAAGCAGGATGATACCGCCAACCACAAACGCGATAGCTACCACAAGCGGACTTTCGAGCAGTTTATCAATGTGCTTTTTTAATAAGAGTCCTAAAATAACCGCAGGTATAACGCCAATAACCAATTTGACATAAAAATCGACCGAGCGAAAGAATCTTTTGAAGTAAAGTACAACGACAGCAAGTATGGCGCCTAACTGTATAACTATTTCAAAAAGCTTAACAAATTCGTCCTTGCTAATGCCCATCAGTGAGCTGGTAACAACCATATGCCCTGTCGACGACACTGGCAAAAATTCTGTTAATCCTTCAATAATAGCGAGGACAATTACCTGGATAATATTCATGTGATTTGGTTGAGAGGGGTTATAATAGTTTTAAAGGTTGAAATAGACTAGTCGTTAATTACTGCATGAACACAACTATCCATTGCTAAAATATTACTTAACTGCGCTCGTTTTTTTAAAAATCGCGAAAAAACCAACTCCAAAGCCTGCCAATACTGTAAGAGGCGCAATAATGATTTTTGTGTCGCTGTAAATATCAGTAGTGCCCGACATTAATACAAAGCCTAAAGCCACAATTGCTATACTGATAATTAATAAACGGTAATTAGATTTATCAAAAACAAATTGTACAGAACTGCTTTCCGTTGATTTTACTGCCGGGCGCGCGCCGCTTGTTGATTTAACCGGTGTGGCTGGTTTATATGACTTTTGTGCCATGGGTATATTTTGAATTATTGAATTATTGAATTATTGAATTATTGTTTCTTTAAAGGCTTTTAGCTTTCAGCTTTTCAACTACCTGTAAAGATCATATAATTTTAACCGTAAAAATTTGTTTACTGCCAGGTAAGTGCTTAATCCTGAAATAAATATTCCCAAACCTATTATCGATGCAAATATGATCCCAAATTCGGTGTAATTTCTTAAGATGATTAAATCAGGTATTTCTTTATAGGCTAGCGAAAGTGTGCCTAACAAGATTATAATCGCAATAAGGCCACCCAAAAGTCCGTGCCATATTCCGTACAACAGAAACGGTTTACGGATAAAGCTTTTGGTAGCGCCAACCAGCTGCATTGATTTTATCAGGAACCTTTGCGAATATATCGCAATCCGGATGGTGTTGTTTATCAAGGCTACCGAAAGCACTACAAATATAAAGGCAAAAGTAAGGATAACCAGGCTGATAGTGGTAAGATTCTGGTTCATCTGGTCGACCAACGATTCCTGGTATTTTACCTCTTTAACCAGCGGATTTTTTAGCAAATTGGCTTTAAACTTTGCTATATCGGCATTATTGGCGTAATCCGCTTTTAAATAAACATCCAATGATTGCGACAAAGGGTTGTACCCCAGGAACTTTACAAAATCTTCGCCCAAATCTTTTTGCAGGTTACGTGCTGCTAATTCTTTACTTACATATTGAGTCTGCTTAACCATGGGATAATCTTCTATCTGTTTTTGCAGCTGCAAAATATCAGTCTCATGCGCAGCATCGTCTACGAAAATATTCAATACTATATTTTCCTTTACGTAGCGCGACAGGTTGTTGGCCTCTACCATTATCAGGCCAAGCAGCCCGATCATGGATAATACCATCGCTATACCAAAAACGGTGGAAATATATATCGCTTTAGTTTTTTTTGCCGATGCGCTTGCTTCAAACTCTTCTATCATAATTTGTCATTAGTCAATGGTTAACCGTCATCAGGGTGTTTTTCAACCTGTAATAACTACCATCCTGATTTGCGAAAATAAGAAACTAAACCTAAAGGTAAAGGTTTATCTGTTATAATTGCTGTTTACGATAAAAAGTGCGCTTGGTTTAACAAAATTTAACAGGACCTTACCTAAACCGCCTGCGTTTTTCATATTAAAATCCGAAATCGAACATCCGACCTCCGAAATTAAAAACTATTGTCTGAGTATCCAGGCAAATATCAGCGGAGCCACGATAGTGGCATCCGATTCAACTATAAATTTTGGTGTATGTATATCCAGTTTACCCCAGGTGATTTTCTCATTCGGAACTGCGCCTGAATAAGAGCCAAATGACGTTGTGGAATCAGATATCTGGCAGAAATAACTCCAGAATGGTATTTCGGGCATTTCCATGTCCTGGTAAAGCATCGGCACCACACATATCGGGAAATCACCGGCAATGCCGCCGCCGATCTGGAAAAATCCAATCCCTTTGCCTTCCGAATTCTTAATATACCAGTCTGCCAGCCATGCCATATATTCGATGCCGCTTTTCATGGTACCCGGTTTTATCTCGCCTTTTATAACGTACGAGGCAAAAATATTACCCATAGTTGAATCCTCCCAGCCGGGTACAACGATAGGCAGATTTTTTTCGGCAGCAGCCAGCATCCACGAGTTTTTAGGATCAATTTCATAGTATTGCTCTAACTCGCCGCTGAGCAATATCTTATACATGTATTCGTGTGGAAAATAACGTTCGCCCTTATCGTCAGCGCCTTTCCAGATTTTATGAATGTGTTTTTGTAAACGCCTGAAGGCTTCTTCTTCGGGTATGCAGGTATCAGTAACCCGGTTATAATGATTTTCGAGCAAATCCCACTCGTCCTGCGGACTGAGGTCGCGGTAGTTAGGCACGCGTTTATAATGAGAATGTGCAACCAGGTTCATGATATCTTCCTCGAGGTTGGCACCCGTGCACGATATGATAGCAATCTTATCCTGCCGTATCATTTCGGCGAGCGATATTCCAAGCTCGGCGGTACTCATGGCGCCCGCAAGGGTAACCATCATTTTGCCGCCTTCGGCAAGGTGGGTTTCGTAGCCTTTTGCTGCATCAACCAAAGCTGCCGCGTTAAAATGCAAATAATTTCTTTCAATAAATTGAGATATGGGTCCTCTTGAAGCGCTCATCATGTGTCGTTAAAATCAAGTGCAAAAGTAGCTATTTAAAAGAATTCTGATCAATAACATTTTGTTAACCTTTATCGAAAGCCGAAAGTGTCTATATTAGCGGTGTCAACAAACTTATGAAACGACTTGTCACACTGCTTATAATTTTTTTTGGATTTAAATCCGCCTATGCACAAATACAATACTTGCCAAAGTTTGTCAGAAGGATGTATTTTAATGAGGATACAGGCAGACGTAATAGTTTTGTATTGTTGCCGGTGCTGAATTCGGCGCCCGAAACGGGCCTCGAAGTTGGCGCCGCCGGCTTATACTCATTTTATACTGATACCATACATCGTGATACCCGGGTTTCGAACGTTTTTGGCTATGCGACCATAACTACCAAGGCGCAAAGCAGGTTTAGCTTGAGTACCAGCTATTGGACATCGCAAAACAAATTTCATTACATCGCCGATATAAGTTATATATATTTTCCTTTCGACTTTTATGGTATTGGCAATAATACAAGTGCAGCTGACAAGGAAAACGTTAACCAAACCAGGTCGAAATTTGATTTTGACGGAGAAATGCTTCTGGGCGGCAATTTTTATGTCGGTTACGTATTCGGGGCGTTCAATTATCATTTTACTTCTAATAATCCTCAAGGGCTTTTGTACACAGATCCGGAGGTTCAAAGCCGGTATGGGGGATCAAGTATTTTTATTGGGCCAAGTTTAATTTTCGACAACCGGAATAACAACACCTACACTACGAAGGGTGTTTTTGTAAGAAGCTATTTGAACCTGATGCAAGGCCTTTTCGATAATAATGGCTACCAGGGCAGCCTTTTTGATATTGAGTATTCGCAATTTTTTTCGATAAGTAAAAAATTTGTTTTAGGGCTTGATGCCGAGGAACAAAGCTTGCTTGGGGGCAGCTCACCATTTTATTTAATGCCGCAAATGGGCAGCGATGAGCTAATGCGCGGATATTACACCGGCCGTTACCGCGACCGTAATTACATTGCCGGGCAAGCAGAATTGAGGTACCGTATTGTTAAAAGTTTTGGCATTGTTGGATTTGTTGGTACCGGCGAGGTGTTTCATTCTGACTTTACTTTTCCGGAGTTGAAGCCTAATTATGGCGGGGGCATTCGTTATTTCTTTGATATTCAAAAGGGCCTTAGCGTGAGGGTAGACTATGGCGTTGGCGAAAAACCTGCCGGAGAAAAAAGAGAAACCGGACTCTATGTAGGCCTGGGACAAGCGTTCTAGATGTGCAGATTTCAAATGTGCAAATTACAGATGTGCCGGATGTGCAGATTATGAATATGCAGTTATATTAAAATCTCAAACAATTTTTAACCTTGATGGAAGCTAATTCGCACATCTGCACATCTGTAATCTGCACATCATCCTCATATTTTTATTAAAAAATCCTCCTTTACCTGCCCTTTTCTAAAAAACACCAATCCTATCCAAAACAAATCGATGGTGACCGCGACTTTCGGATGCGCCTTAATTTTGTTCCACGCTTCTTTCATACCCTCGCTCCAATAAATATCATCAAAAATAAGCAAGGTGTTTTCCTGAACTTTCGGGAGGCACCATTCAAAATATTTTAGCGTTGCGTCTTTTTGATGGTTCCCGTCTATAAACACAAAATCAAGTTTATCCAATTTGGTGATAACAGGTGGTAGCGTATCGTCAAAATTGCCGGTTATTAATTCAATGTTATTTGTGCCGGCTTTTTTAAAAGTTTCTTCGGCAATCCCGGCTGTTTGGGGGCAGCCTTCAAGCGTGTAAATATTTGCGTGAGGAGCGGCTTTTTGCAGATAAACAGTGGTAATGCCCAAACAAGTGCCCAATTCGATTATATTGTTGGGTTTTAAATCTGCGGCAAGCCTGTATAAAAGTTGAGCAAGCTTAGGCGGTTTAAGGGCGTTATGCGCTATGTCCCCTACCTTCTTTTTGGTATTATTATTTATAACCGATCCGGCGCCCAGATCGGTTATGGTTATAATCCTATTGTCAGTAAGTAACTGTTTACGCAGGTTTTCGGCTTCCTGATATACTTTTTTGTCGCCAAAATCGTAAAATATTTTATCGGCCAGCCGGTAAACAAAAGGAGAGTGCAAACCGTGCCTGTTTTTTGCTTTAAAACGATGTAACAGGTAGTCTTTTGCGAACCTAATATTAAACATGGCCGTAAAAATATAGAAACGTTTAGTATTTTAGCGTAACTGATATGATAAATCCAACTGAAGTAAAGTCCTTAATACGCTTGCTTGACGATCCTGACAAGGAAATATACGAACATGTCCATCGAAAATTATTGTCATTTGGATCGGAAGCGATAGAATATCTCGAGTCGGCCTGGGAGGAAGCTTTTGATGCCATCCAACAGGAAAGAATAGCTAACCTTGTGCACGAAATCCAGTTCGGCATCATAAAAAAAGACCTGCAACTCTGGTACCATGGTGGTGCGTTCGACCTTTTGCAGGGAACGCTTATAATAAACCGCTATTCATATCCCGACCTTGATGAACAAAAGGTAATCAACCAGATTGAAGCCATAAAGCGGGATATTTGGATACAAATGATGAATGACGCAAGCCCGGCAGAACATGTTAAACTGATCAATCATGTTTTCTACAGCATTTATGGCTTTAACGGTAACACCACCAATCACCAGGATCCGCAAAATAGCTACATAAGCCAGGTGCTCGAAACTAAAAGAGGTAACCAGCTTTCACTTGCTATTATTTATTCTATCATCGCCCAAAAATTAGACATCCCGGTGTATGGTGTTAACCTGCCTCAACATTTTATTTTGGCTTATTTGGATGAAAGCCAACAAAGGGAATTTGAGGGCGGGATACTGTTTTATATCAATGCTTTTAACAAAGGGTTTATTTTTGGACGCCGCGATGTGGACATGTTTTTAAAGCAATTGAATTTAAAATTTGATAGACAATTTTACGAACCCTGCTCAAATACCGATATTATTAAACGCGTAATACGTAATTTGATTAGCTCTTATGAAAACTTAGGATCCGCAGAGAAAGTTGGGGAATTAAATGAGTTATTGCAGATATTGGATGGTGATATTGGGAATGGGGGTCTAGGCACAGGCAGTAAGTATCCTTTAACCAATCCTCCGTTAAGAAAAACCTAAATGCTCTCAAAAGAATAAGATTAAATATATTTTGTCACATTCATAAGATTGGGCAGGTAATGACAGTTTTATAAAAACCCATTTTCATCCAACCAGTTTTTACACCAATCGAACCATTTGTCTTTACTTCTAGGGTTATTAAGCCCAAAACCGTGACCGCCTGATTGGAAAATGTGCATTTCAGCTTTGACTTTTGCTTTTAACAATTCATCGTAAAACATAAGGGTATTTTGAACTGGCACTACGTCATCATCTTCCGCATGTACCATGAATGTGGGCGGTGTATTTGCGGTTACCTGCTTTTCATTGCTATAAAGTGTCAATTGCGCTTCGGTAGGGTTTTTACCAATCAGGTTTTCGCGCGAGCCCATGTGCGCCATTGGACCAAATGTTATTACCGGATAGAGCAGCATCATAAAATCAGGGCGTACACTTATGTTATCTTTATCTTCAATTACCGGCTTATCAAAATGCGTTCCTTCGGTCGAGGCCAGGTGGCCACCTGCCGAAAAACCTATAATGCCAATTTTATTGGGTTTTATACCCCATTCGGCGGCATGTTTGCGTACCATTAACACCGCCTGTTGAGCATCCTGTAAAGGGCCAATTGTTTTGTCGATCATGATGTCATCACTGGGCAAACGGTATTTTACCACAAAGGCAGTTACTCCAATACTGTTAAACGCTTTCGCAACTCTGTAGCCTTCTTTGTCCATCGAAAGACCAGCATAACCCCCCCCTGGGAAAACAACTACTGCCGTTCCATTTGCTGTGCCCCGGGCAGGAATAAAAGGCGTCAAAGTTGGGACGCTAACAAGGATTACCCACTCGTCATTATTGCTTTTATCGTTTTTTTCGACATAAGTAGCAGGGGCTGGTTTACTGTTGGGTATCCCGTTCGGATATAATGGCAGCGCCTTTTCCTGGGCATGGGTTAAAATCACTGAACCGATAAACATAAAAACAAGCAGGACTAATTTCATATTTTGAAAATTGAAGATTATAAATAATACTATCCGGGTAGAATCTCTAATTTTAACTTAGTCAACTACCGACCTAACTCTTAGGACCGCCAAATTCCATTAGGTACGCTTTCAGGAAATCGTTCAGGTCTCCGTCAAGTACCGCCTGGGCATTCGACGTTTCATAATCCGTACGCAAGTCTTTAACCAATTTATAAGGATGAAGTACATAATTGCGTATTTGCGATCCCCATTCAATTTTTTTCTTATTGCCTTCAATTGCATTGGTAGTTTCCATGCGTTTTCGCATTTCTGCCTCGTACAACTGCGATTTCAATAACCGGATGGCATTTTCTTTGTTTTGAAGCTGTGATCGCGATTCCTGGTTTTTTATAATAATGCCAGACGGTTTGTGGTATAAACGAACGGCAGTTTCCACTTTATTTACGTTCTGTCCGCCCGCACCGCCTGATCGGAAAGTTTCAAATTCAATGTCAGCGTCTTTTACTTCAATGTCTATCGTATCATCAACCAAGGGGTAAACATAAACCGATGCAAATGAAGTGTGTCGCTTGGCATTGGAGTCGAACGGCGAAATACGCACCAGGCGGTGAACGCCATTTTCACCTTTTAAATAGCCGTAAGCAAAATCGCCCTCAATTTGCAATGTAACGGTTTTGACACCGGCCACATCCCCTTCCTGAAAATCCTGCTCGCTTACTTTATGACCGTTCTTCTCGGCCCACATAATATACATACGCATCAGCATGCCGGCCCAGTCGCAGCTTTCAGTGCCACCAGCGCCTGCGGTAATTTGCAGTACGGCATTAAACTGGTCTTCTTCGGCCGAGAGCATGTTTTTAAATTCAAGCTCTTCCACCGCTTTTAATGCAGCATCATAATTTTCCTGCATTTCTACTTCGGTGACATCGCCGGCCTGGTAAAATTCAAAAAGTACACCGGTATCCTCCACAGTAGATAACACTTGTTGAAATGCGTCGGTCCAAACTTTTTTGACTTTGATGGAAGCGAGCACTTTTTCGGCTTCCTTTGGCTGGTCCCAGAAATTGGGGCCAACGGTTATTTCCTGTTCTTGCTGCAGCGCATCGAGTTT
>DASXMZ010000487.1:0-8412 GCA_036495385.1 Mucilaginibacter sp.
ATAAACAATGCCAAAATTATCATACTCCACTCCAGCCACGGATTTGCTAAAAACCCCAGCCCCAGAAGCGGTAAACTGGTTATAAGCAATGGTACGAGCGCGCAGTGAATTGCGCATAATACCGAAGCAGTCATCCCGACATTATCCAGACCCGATTTATGTTTAACCACTTTCATGGTCACAAATATACCATTAAACGCAACAAAATTGCGTTTAATATGAATATTTTTACAAATCAATTATTTAACATGCAAATAATGATTTTTTAATAATTAATCTATTATTAATTTTGCACACGTAAATTATTGCGGTGCAACTACAGTTATATAACATTCAGAGACAGCAAAAAAAAGATCTGAAATTCGCGCCGTTTTTTTTGTTTACATTGAAAATAAAAAGTTGCGTTTAATATGAATATTTTTACAAATTGATACAAATTAATTATTTAATACATCAATGATGATTTTTTAATAATTAATCTATCGTTAATTTTATAAACGTAAATTAATACCGTGCCGACTACAGCTATATTAACATTAAGAGACAACTGGAAAAAAATCTGGACTTCACCGCCCAGGCGCAATAAAATGATTATTGGCACTTTGCTGATGCTCGTAGTTGTTTTTATTTTACCGTCCTTTTTTGGTTACATTGAAAAGAGAAAAGGGGTTTTATTAAACGATTGGATATTGGGCGCAGTTCCACCGCACAATGTGTCTATATTAATTTTTGTAGTTATATGGGGAATGATATTGCTGATAGCCATCAGAGCAATTTATAATCCATCAATATATATAAGTTATTGCTGGACGTTAATATTTGTATGCATTGCGCGCTTAATCTGTATTAGTGCTGTTCCGCTTGCGCCCCCTATCGGACTTATTCCACTAACCGACCCACTGACGGGTGTTTTTTATGGAAACGCGGTTATCACGAAAGATTTGTTTTTTTCGGGACATACAGCCATACTTACCTTAATTTTCTTATGCCTGGAGAAAAGAACAGACAAAATAATTGCTTTGTTTGCGGTTGTAGCGGTTGCCATTTTATTAATAGTGCAGCATATACACTACACCATTGATATTTTAGCTGCGCCTATAATAGTTTATGGGCTTTACCGTTTAACAGCCTATTTTCTTTATAAAATGCACAGATGGAACGGGTTGTAAGCAAGCTCGCTTATTTTATCTTAACATAAACGTGCTTTATGTTCCCCCGGCCCGACTCCCTTTCGTCAAATTCAAATTTGTTTAAGCTTTTTATCAGCGGTAGCATTTTGGGATAACCATAATTCCGCGAGTCGAAATCAGGTTTCTTTTTTAGTATTTGTGTACCCAGATTACCCAAATAGGCCCAGCCGTTTTCATCAGCCAGATCAGTAATACTGTCTTTTAACAGCTTAATCAGATGATAGTCGATTTTATTTATTGGAGCAGCCTTTTGAGATTCCTGTTTTTTTGATGGCTCAGCTTTAGGGTTTTCATCTGGTGTAGATTCTTCCTTTAAAATTTCAATGTAAATAAATTTATCACAGGCGGTAATAAACGGAATAAGCGTTTTTTTCTCTCCTATTCCAATAACCTTCATACCCGCCTCGCGTAGTCTTATCGCAAGCCTGGTAAAATCGCTATCGCTTGACACGATACAAAAACCATCTACTTTACCCGAGTATAAAATGTCCATGGCATCAATTATCATAGCGCTGTCGCTTGAATTTTTACCAGATGAATAGCTGTATTGTTGTACGGGTGTAATGGCATTTTCCAGCAAAACAGTTTTCCAACCCGAAACAGTTGGTTTGGTCCAGTCGGCATATATTCTTTTAAAGGTCGGAGTGCCGTATTTCGCTATTTCTTCAAACATTTGTTTCACGTTAGCATATGGAACATTATCGGCATCAATTAATACTGCAAGTCTTAAATCCTTGATGTTGTCCATACAATCGCGTTTAATATTGTTGATTTAATAAATATTGGTAACCTGTCGGGTTGTCAATAAATTATGCTACCCGTAAAGATATTAAAAAAATCAGCCTTCCGCTTATCGCGAAAGGCTGAAATTGTATAGGCAGATGTCGCCAGGTCTTGGGTCTGCAGTCTCCAATCTCAAACCCTAAAGAGTAATATCCGACTTTAGACTATTATCTTGACGCTAGTTTATATCCTTACCATCCTGCAGGGTTTTAATCATTTTGTCGGTAATATCCTTATTAGGTTTGTTTGGAGCCTGCGCATTTGCCTTTTTTGCATACGTCAAAGCTGTCTTATAGTCGCCTATTGCCGAATACCCCCTGGCCATTCCCGCATTGGTAAAAAACACATCTGGATGTTTGTCATAGTTCATTTTAAATATTTCAAGTGCTTCTTTGCCTTGTTTGTGCCGGGTTAAATTCCTGGCATAAAAATACAACTCATTCATACTGCCGTAAGGCAAGGCTTTTTTCATAACTTCCATGGCTTCATTGCTTCGCCCCAAACTATCAAGTATTGTTGCCTTTGTACTCCAGGCCTGAAAACTTTGACTTCCACCAAAATTTACGCTGGTTGCTGTATCAGCCCAAAGCAATGCTTCATCAAGATTTGTTTTATTTTGCGCACAATATTGCGCGGCCTGGTCCCAGCTTTCCCAATTAAATCCTTTTTCGCTGCGCAATTCTTTCCTGAACCATGCAAGTTGTGCACCTACCACATCCACTTCAATCTTAAAAGGAATAATTAGCTTTTCCCATTCCAATTGCACTGTCGCACTGGTAGGCGTTTGGTCGGCAAATTCATATTTCAACCACTCAACACTTTTATCTGCCGGTACCGGCTTTACTTTTACACGCAACACATCTTCGGCGGGATTGTAATAAAAGCTGCCCCATGATGTTGAGTTTTTTGAAAATATCAATGTACATTCATTAGGATCATAAGCAACAAAAAAACCATACTTCCCGGCAGCCAAAGGCTGACCTTCGATCTTTACATCAGTCGAAAATTGAATAGTTGTATTTTCGTTTGATCCCGCACGCCATGGCGCCGCTTTTGAAGGGCCAAAACCCTGGTCAACATATCCTGCCGGGATTAGTTCGCCCCAGATATGCCCTTCCCGATGATTAACATGCGGGCGGTTGTAAACAATAGTTACGTCAGTAAGGCCCACTTGTTCGCTTACTGATGCCCTCTTATTCCCACCGCTGGGCAGGGCCGTTAATTGTGCTTTTACAATACCGGTAAAGGAGAATAAAAGTTGGGTAAGAATCAGGACTGAAATAAAATGCTTTTTCATGTTTAAAAGTTTAAAGGTTTATAAAATGTCAAAAATTGCAGCTGGCGGTTACGCCACTGGCATTCAGGTAAAGTAATACCTGCTTTGATGTCCCTTTTTTATATTGAGCCGCGATAACTTTTTATTGCAAGCCCTACTGCCACATCTCTTTATGTCCTTTTTATGAATACATAGATTTGATTCTTCGTTTTGAAAACCGATGGATATCGGTTTAGCGGCAACACCAGGGTGTGCCTGTGTCCCCGCCGGTGCGAACTGAAAAACTGCCGCGATTATACAGACCGTAAAAAGCTTTTTCATATCGATAGTTTTGTTTTAAGAACAGGTATTTAAAAATGATTTAATAAAACTGGTTTTTTAGCCTTACTATCACAAATCATTTAAACCCATGGGGTTATATTTTTAACCAACTGGCTAAAAAAATCAACAGCCGATATTGTCTTTCTGCCCATTTATTAAATAAACAGGGTGAATTGTTGAAAACAGAAAGGCAAAGCCAAAAAGCTTTGTAAATTTAAAAATGATTTTTTTTAACAGGATGTCAACCATTTCCCGACTTCAATGGCTGGTTTGGATGGCGGTTTTTTTTATCATCTTTTTTTCAATCTTACCTGAGGGCGGATTTTCCCATGCTGTGCAATATACATTGATCAATGTCTCATTTTACGCCATTGTTATTTACGGAAATATTCGTTTCCTTTTTCCCCGCTTATACCAAAAGCAGCGTAAGGTGCTGTATATTCTTTGTGTTATCATACTTTTAGTAGCGGCCGGGTTATTGAGGGGATATCTGCTCACAGACTTATATAATCGTTATTACCCTATGATGAGGGAGAAAATGACCCTGGAATCGATCATCAACTTTATTGTAGCCGGTTTTTTAACATATATACTTAGTTTTATTTTCCGTGTCGCAATTGCCTATTTTGAATTGAAGCGACAATCAGAAAAAATACTGGTGCAAAAAAGCCAGGCGGAGCTTAATCTTTTAAAATCACAAGTGCAGCCACATTTTTTGTTTAACACGCTGAACAATATTTATTATGAGGCGTATCGTGAGGCGCCCCGTACCGCAAAGCTCATAGAACGGCTCTCGGACATTATGCGTTATTTTGTAGATGAAAGCCCGAAAGACGAAGTTTCGTTGGCCACTGAGGTTCAATTTTTAGAAAACTACATAGCACTGGAAAAAATAAGGATCAGGCATGGAATAGAATTAAACTTCATTCAGAATTGTAACACAGAACTCCGAATACCTCCGATGTTGTTAATGACTTTTGTGGAGAATATTTTTAAGCATGGTGTCGATAAATCAAGCAGTGACAATAAGATTGATATATCCCTGGTACAACAGGATGGTTTCCTGCTTTTTCAAACAAAGAACAGGATACATGATAAACCGGGAACTGAAGAGTACACCGGATTTGGGATAAAAAATTTAAGCAAACGGCTAAACTTTTTGTATGGAGAAAAATTTGAACTGAATATTGATACCACCGATCGTTTCTTCACTGCCTTCTTAAAAGTACCCTTAACATGAATTTGAGCTGCATTATAGTCGATGATGAACCCAATGCGGTCAACCTGCTGGAAATACTGATCCATCAAAATACCAAATGGCAGCTTTTGGGCAAATGTTATGATGCGCTGGAAGCCATTGCGTTTTTGAAAGAGAATAAACCTGATCTTATTTTTTTGGATATCAATATGCCTCAGCTTACTGGAATGGAGCTTGCAGGTTTGCTATCAAAAGATACAAAAATAGTCTTCACAACCGCCTACTCAGAATATGCGGCCGAAAGCTATACATTTCAAACAATTGATTACTTGCTAAAGCCAATCACCCTCAAGCGTTTCCTGACGGCTATGCAGAAGATAGAAGAATATTTTAATAGCCATGACAATAATGACAAACTGCTCCATTCAAACGATAAAGAATATTTTTTTGTGAAATCGGGCAAGGTATTCAGGAAGATATTATTAGAAGAAATTCAGTATTTCGAGGGCGAAAAAGAGTATGTACGCCTGGTAACCCCCAGCGAGCATCTGCTCATTTACCGGCGTTTAAAAGAAATTGAGGATCAGCTTGCGCCGCCATTTGTAAGGGTACACAACTCGTACATTGTTAATACCAAACAGCTTAACAAAATACAGGATAATCATATTTTTATTGCCGGAAAACAAATACCCATCAGCGAAAAATTTAAGGATAAATTTATGGCTGTGATACAGCAGCGGATATTTTAATTTATTCGCCAAGAATTTGGACTAGAGGTGAATACAGTTTGAATTTGTTGTCGGTTGTTATTATTGCAAAGTTTTCCTTGATAGCGATTGCAATCAAAAAACGATCGAAGGGATCTTTGTGCTCTGGAAACAAGGGAAGATGTTGATAAGAGAATATATGCTCCTCAGTTAATTTTAGCAGTTCAAAACCATTATTCAACAATTGATCTGCAACAATTCTAATATCGGGAACGAAACCTGGCAATTTGTTTATATTTCTTTTTATCGCAAGTTCCATTAAACTGATGTGATGGGAAAGTGGCGAATATATGTCAAATGACCAAATAAGAATTTGAGTGTCTATGAGTATATCCATTTCTACATATAGTCCTTCAAATCATCCAACGGCTCGTTGAAATCCTCAGGTAAGGGCACTTTTCCCTCCAAACCGCCCAACTTCCTTTTGACCCCTGTATTGATTTTAGTTTCTTCTGTCAGAAAAGTAACCATAACTTCAGTTTTGGTTTCAACCGGGGGAGTTTCCTCAAGGATGATCTGTCCGTGATCATAGTATCCTTTTATAGTAGTGAGCATCTTTTTAAGTATTTAAAGTAAATATACTAAAACTGCGATAGAGACGCAAAATATCAAGTCGCTACTCAGTTACGAAACCGTAATCTCCCCCCTCAAATCGGTTTCCAGGTAATGCTTTACCTCTTGCGGATCGCTGTATTGCCCCAACAGGTACATCATTTTAGTTACCGCCGATTCATAGGTCATATCATAACCATTGGCTACTCCTATATCCTTTAATTGCTTGCTTGTTTCATACCTGCCCAACTCAACTGTACCCACTTTACATTGCGAAATATCAAGAATCACTTTGCCATTATCAATCGCATTTTTAAGGAGTGCTATAAACCATGGAACGGTGGTGGTGTTACCTGCACCGAATGTCTCCATAATAATGCCTCTTACGTCCGCGTTTAAAATGGTTTCTACCACCTTGGGGCTTATGCCGGGATAAAGTTTCAGCACCGCCACATCACTAACCAGCTTTTTGTGCACTATTAACGGTTCACTATCGTGCGGACGCCTTATATCGTTAACGCTGAAGCGAAGATGTACTCCCGATTCGGCCAATATAGGGTAGTTTGGTGATCTGAATGCCTCAAATTTGGAAGAGTTATATTTAAATGATCTGTTTCCCCTAAATAATTTGTAGTCGAAATAGATACAAACCTCTGGTACCCGGGCGCGATCATTCTTCTTTGCGTTGGCAATTTCGATGGCCGTCATCAAATTTTCCTTGGCATCTGTGCGTACAGCGCTTATGGGCAATTGCGAGCCTGTAAAAATTATGGGTTTACTTAAATTTTCGAGCATGAAACTAAGCGCCGACGCCGTAAAAGCCATCGTATCAGAACCATGAAGTATCACGAAGCCATCAACATCCTCATAGTTCGACTCAATCAAACCAGCCATCTCACTCCATATCTCCGGGTTCATGTTTGATGAATCAATGATCTCCTCAAATGAATGTACCTTAATTTTGCAGTTAAGTTTTTCCAATTCGGGCACATTGTCCATTATTTGCTCAAAATTGATCGGTCTGAGTACTTTTGTGTGAGGGTCGCTCATCATCCCTATTGTACCTCCGGTATAAATGATCAAAATCTGGCTCATGCGTATTACGGGTTCATAGTTGATAGTTCATGGTTCATGGCAAAAAGGAATTACAGCAAATGCAGCTACTATGAACTATGAACCATGAACTATGAACACATTTCTAGTTGCTAAAATACTATTTATACACCAAAAATCAGCTTTGAATTTTCTGTAGTAATGCTTGCAACTGTTTCTACATCCGTTTGATGGAGTTCTGCTACTTTGCGTGCAACATAGATTAAATAGGAGCTTTCATTCGGCTTTCCACGATGCGGAACAGGCGAAAGGTACGGAGAATCTGTCTCTAAAACTATATGATTTAACCCAATCTGCTCTACTACTTTGTCTAAGCCGGCGTTTTTATAAGTGACAACACCACCTATCCCCAAATAAAAACCTAAGTCAATTGCCTTTTCGGACCGTTCGAGCGAACCAGTAAAACAATGAAATATTCCACGCAAATTTTCGTCGCGCTCTTGCTCAAGTACCTCAAAAACTTCGTTAAATGCATCGCGGCAGTGAATAACTATGGGTAGTTTCAACGATTTTGCCCACGCTATTTGCGTTTTAAATGCCTGTACTTGTTCTTTCAAATTGGTTTTATCCCAATAAAGATCTATCCCGATCTCGCCTATGGCATATATTTTACAATGTTGATACGATTCCTTTATTTTAATTAATTCATGCTCCCAGCCCGGTTTAACAGAACAGGGGTGCAAGCCAAGCATCGGAAAACAGTTTTCAGGAAATGAATTTCTGAGAGAAAAAACTAAAGGAATAGAAGATACATCCACATTGGGTAAAAAAAGGCGGCTAATGCCGTTGTCCTTGCAGCGATTTATTAATTCAACCCGTTTTCTATCATCCGGTTCATAGTATAGATGAGTATGCGTATCGGTAAGTAACATGTTGCAAAAATAACAAAGCCCCGATAGTTATCAGGGCTTTGTTATAAGAAACTTACGAACTTTAAAAAACTTCGGAAGTTTTTAGATCCTCTGCTTAATTTTTCTTAGCAGCGGTTTTCTTTTTAACAGGTGCTTTTGCAACCGGTTTCGGCGCATGTTTAATTGGCTTAACTTTCACAAGTTCCATATCAAAAACCATTGTAGTGAAGGGTTGAATCTCTCCATTACCTTGTTCGCCATAACCTAAAGACGACGGAATAATAAAAGTGGCCTTTGACCCCTCGTTTAACAAAAGCAAGCCTTCGTCCCAACCAGGAATAACACTTGCGGTGCCAACTAT
>DASXMZ010000488.1:0-15299 GCA_036495385.1 Mucilaginibacter sp.
TCTAAAAAAAAATATAAAAACAAAACATATACGACAAAATTACCAAATTGTAATAAATAAATTATTGTCGGGTTGTTTTTCAAGCAACGGGGTAATATGCGTGGTGATGTAGTCAACCAGGGGTTCGTTGTCCTCGTCTATTTTCATAAAATCGAGCGCGGGCAACAATACCGAAGGTATACCAATTTCTTTGAGGTAAACATGATATAACGTAGTTGAAAGTAACTCGCCCTGCGCAAGGATCACTTTTTCTTCAATGGTTGTAAAAAAGTCATTGGCAAAGTGAGCAAGCAGCGAGAAATGATAATCTATTACTTCTTTGCCTTGTTCAAGGTATTCACTTTTAGAAAATAATTCTTTTATAAAAACTTCATATTTTTCCTTTAACGTATTGATCAGGCCGGCGGCTTTATTTTTATCGCCCGACAGGTAAGCCTGCGCAATTTCTACCAAACTGTTCGTTGTGCCTGACACAGCTGATAACACTACAATCTGCCTATGAGTAGGGTCAATAATATCCAGCAGCTTCTTCATCCTCTCAGGGCTTCCCACCGATGTTCCGCCAAATTTTAAAACTTTCATTTTTTGTTTCCTTTTACCACAAATGATTGATATTCTTGTATGAATTTTGAGGCGCTAAAAATAGGATTTTAAACTACTTATAACTAATATGAGCAAAATTAAATTTGGGACAGATGGCTGGAGGGCTATTATTGCCGACGATTATACCGTTGAGAATGTAAAACGCGTGTCTTACGCTACTGCATTATGGTTAAAAAACAATTTTGACAATCCGTCGGCAGTTGTTGGTTGCGACCCGCGCTTTGCCGGTCCGCTATTTGCTGATACCACCGCCTGTGTTTTGGCATCGCAAGGTGTAAAGGTTTACAGGGCTTCGAATGCATTTATATCCACACCTATGATCTCGTTGGGAACAGTGCGTAAAGGAGCATCCGCAGGCATTATCATCACGGCCAGCCATAATCCGCCATCATATAATGGCTACAAAATTAAAGCTTTTTATGGCGGCCCTGCAACACCGGATGATATTGAAAAGGTGGAGTCGACCATTCCTGACTCTATCGATTTGAAATTAAAATCAGTAGCAGAATATGAAAAAGAGGGCATAGTTGAATTTATCGATTTAGAGGATATGTACGTTGCCCATGCGGAAAATAGCTTTGATATCCCTGCAATCCGCGACAGCGGACTTATTTGGGCTTATGACGCCATGTATGGTGCTGGCCAGAACGTAATGCGCCGCCTATTCCCGGACATTACTTTTTTACATTGCGAAAATAACCCCGGTTTTGACGGCCAGGCACCTGAGCCTATACAACGCAACCTCAAAGAGTTTGAAGATGTTATAAAAATGTCGGAAGGGGAAATAGCATCGGGTTTGGTTACTGACGGCGATGCAGACCGTATAGGACTTTACGACCAGGACGGCAATTTTGTAGATTCGCACCATATCCTTTTGCTGTTAATACATTACATGTACAAAGTGAAAGGCGAAAGGGGAGAGGTTTATTCCACGTTTTCGTGCACAAGCAAAATACAAAAGCTATGTGATGCCTATGGTTTAAATAATACTGTCACAAAAATTGGTTTTAAATACATCTGTGACCTTATAGTTAACTCTGGCAAACCGTTTATGGTAGGCGGTGAGGAGTCGGGCGGTATAGCAGTTAACGGTCATATCCCTGAGCGTGATGGTATTTGGATCGGCCTGATGATTTGGGAATTTATGGCTAAAACAGGCCGGAGCTTAAGCGACCTGGTACAGGAAATTTATGACATCGTGGGCAAATTTGCCGTTGAACGTTATGATTTGAAAGTTACTGAAGAATTGAAACAAAAGATCATCGCTAATTGCAAATCAGGTAACTATGCAAACTTCGGCAGCCTTAAAGTTGCAAGAACGGAAGACCTTGACGGTTATAAATCCTTTTTTGCAGATGGCACCTGGGTAATGATCCGCCCTTCGGGGACCGAACCGGTATTGCGTGTATATGCTGAAGCACCAGACTCGGCAGCCTCATTCAAAATATTGGATATTGTAAAGGCAGAATTATTGAAATAATTTTGGAGAGTATAAAAAAGAGGCCCCGGAAATTCCGAGGGCCTCTTTTTTATACCATTATTTTGGCTGCAAATAGCTTTTACTTTTTCGCTTTTGAAGACATAGAGCCCTTTTCAGCTCCAACTTCCCTGTCACCTTTTACTCCTTTATCGATAAAATTAATTATCCATTTATTAAAGAATAAAAAAGAACCAACCGCAAGCATAATTACGACATCGGTTATCAAATATAGCTTAGTGTTTTTTCCAAAAATGAGTCCGGGAGCCATGCAAATACCTCTAAGCTGTCTCCAGCCAAGCAAATCAAAGCTTGCTAACCCAAATGCCACCAAAAAAACAATCACAGAATTTATCCAGAACCACTGGTGTTTTACAGATAGCCTCCATGAGATGATATAAGCGATTATGAGTCCCACATAGCCGGCTTCGGTAATAATCAACATGTCCGCATCATATTTCTGCTGAACCAATATAGGGCTCATAAACGGGGGAGTAGTGTTATACAGGAACAGGTAATCGTGCAACGTAGCCAACGTGTGAACGCCATATAAAAACAGCCAGCATGCAATAAAATGGATTATTAATAGCCTGATGTTGAACTTTGAAATAAAACTTCTCATAATAACTCTAGGTGAACTGCAATATTAATACTTTGAATGGAAATTAATAATGCAAAAAAATATTTTTAGATGCACTTTTCTAATTATCATAGAACGGGACTAATTCCACGGTCTTTTAAGTTTAATTAATGATTATATTCGAAGCGGAAATTGACTAAATATCTACCAATTTTATTATTCCTTTAAAACTAATGAAACGTCTGATTCTATTTTTTTTGCTTGTAAGTTTTATGGCGCAAGCCCAACGAAAGATTGCCTGGCCAAATCATAAAAAAGCGGTCATTGTGCTTACCTATGATGACGCTATCAACTCACAACTGAATATAGCAATTCCCCAACTCGACTCCGCTCATTTAACAGCAACTTTTTTTCTGACAGCTAATGTTAATAGTCAAACAATTCCAATATGGCGTGCAGTTAGCCACAGAGGTTATGAACTCGCTAATCACACACTTTACCACCCTTGCCTCAGTACAGACTATAAGATGAACGCAGCAAATTACGCTGAAAATTATACACCGTTCACTATTATCCGGGAGATAAGCATGATGAATAGCCTTTTATTTGCCATTGATAATAAAACAACCCGCACTTACGCATACCCATGTACAGAAACCAAAGTTGGCGGCGTAAGTTATGTTGATTCGCTGCGAAAATCGGGGCTGATAAAATATGCCCGTATCGGTGGCGATGAAAACGCCGTTGTTACTGATTTTAAAAATCTTGACCCCTTGCTGGTTCCCGCCTGGGGAGTACCTGGTAAAAATACTGGCGCCGAATTAATTGCATTTGTTAAAAAAGTACAGCAAAGCGGCGGCATGGGGGTATTTATGTTTCACGGCGTCGGTGGCGATTATATTACAACACCTGCGGCTGCACATAAAGAACTGCTGGAATATCTGAAAAAAAACAAGGATGAAATATGGGTGGCAACTTTCCAGGAGGCTATGGATTATGTTTCGCAGGCAAACAAATAAAGAAGATTTTTTCTTAAAATTACCTGATTTTTATCTCTACCCATGTTGAAAAAAATAGTTAAGTTCTGTATAGGGATTGGTCTTGTTTTAGATTACATATACGATAATATTTACCGCGTAATTGCCGGGATGCCGCGTTTAAGTCGCTGCCAGGTAACAGCCCATCTTTTTATAGGGAGCCAGTATAATTTATTAGGATTAAAAAAACTAAAGGCTTTGGGTGTAACTGCCATAGTAAATATGCGCATGCACAACACCTATAATGAAGCTGTGCACGAAGGAATTAAATATCTTCATTTGCCTACGATAGATAACACGCCACCGCCATTGGAAGTATTGATACAGGGCGCAAACTTTATTGACGAGGAAATAAGAAATAAGGGCGTTGTTTATGTGCATTGCAGGCAGGGCCTGGGCCGTGGGCCTACAATGGCAATGGCCTATTTGATAAAACTAAGTATGACTTATAAAGAGGCCTACGATATGGTAAGGAAAGTACGGATTTTTATAAACCCGCGCCCCGGCCAGGTGCGGAGACTTAAGGAATTGGAAACTTATTACAGGGAACTAAAGAAGCCGTCGTTAAACCCCCCAAGATAATCCGACACCTTATCACAAGAAGCTGCATTTAAAAGGCGCATCAAAATACGTTATTTTTAAAAAAAAATATTTGCGATATGCCAACTTCTAAACCAGAAAATATTGACTGGATAAGCAATTTGAGGCTGATAGCTTTATATGCCGTTATTATTTTACACAGTACCGCTCCCTTGTTAATGCAATATGGAAAAGTGCCCATGACAGACTGGTGGATGGCCGATTTTTTAAATGCGCTTGTCCGTTTTGCCGTGCCGGTTTTTGTGATGATAACGGGCGCTTTGCTGCTAAACCGCGAATATGAGATAGGCAGTTTCCTTAAAAGGCGGTTGAGCCGGGTAGTGGTGCCATTCCTGTTTTGGAGTTTGGTTTACATATGGTATTCCTGGTACATCGAAGAATTCACTTTTAGCGATAATGCATGGGCTAATATTAAGATTATTCTTCACTTCTTTAAGTATGGCAGTTCATACCATTTGTGGTATGTATATATGCTTATCGGCCTTTACTTTTTTATACCTGTAATTGGTAAATATGTCCGCAATGCCACTGAAAAGGAAGTGCTTTACTTTTTAATAGTTTGGTTTGCGGTAATGATGCTCACTCAGCCATATTTATCACGATTTAATCCAGCAGTTGATATGCATTATTTTGTGGGCTATATAGGTTACCTGGTTCTTGGCCATTACCTCGCTTATAAAGATTTTAATATAAAGCACCTCCACTTTTGGATGTTGATAGTGTTCATTTTAAGCATTGCAATCATCACTATAGGTACCTGGCTGGTATCTCAAAATTCAAAATGGCCGGGGACTATGTTTTATGAGCCGTTAAACCCCGCAGTTTTGACGCTGTCTGCAAGTGTATTTATGATTGCCAAACTAACTGTTCCAAAAGTTCCCGCTGTTATTACCAGGATCCGCGACTTCGCGGGCCGTTACAATTATGGAATTTATTTAGCCCATGCCCTGGTATTATATTTTTTAGATGACCCTTTTGGAATAAGTTATAAACTTGGTCTGCCTATTTTTAGTATCCCGCTAACGGCGCTTATTTGCTTTATACTGTCGTTATTGTTGGTTTGGATAATTAATAAAATACCATTGGGGAAATGGGTATCAGGGTAAAGGTGAAGTAAAATCGCTAATTCTACAGGGCGTTCCTAATGGAACGCAAAATCTCGAAATTTGCTTTTCTACCTACGAAACGTCCCGAAGGGACGACTGGTGGGTAGAAGATATTTTAGAAAAGCTGTTTTACGTTCCATGGGAACGTTTCGTGTATGCACTGGCTTGGTAAACGAATCAGCTATTTTGCAAAAACATATTCGTAAATTTCGACTTTATGTTCATGTTATCACCTATGTTAATGAAGTAACAAAATGGCAAGAACTATTGCAGCAAAACTGGTCGAAATATTAGAGCACGCCGGGGTAAAGCACATACATGGCGTAGTTGGCGACTCGCTCAATGGAATTACGGACGAGTTGCGTAAATCCAAAATCAAATGGGTACATTATCGGCATGAGGAAGCGGCGGCTTTCGCCGCCGGTGCCGAAGCACAACTTACTGGAAAGCTCTCCGTTTGTGCTGGCAGCTGTGGTCCGGGCAATATGCACCTGATTAATGGGTTGTACGATGCTCATCGTAGTAACGCACCTGTCTTAGCCATTGCTGCTCAAATTCCCAGCGAACAAATTGGTAGCGGCTATTTCCAGGAAACAAGACCAGAAGCCTTGTTTAGGGAGTGTAGTTATTATTGCGAAACCATTACTTCGGGTAAGCAAATGCCCCGAATGCTACAAATTGCTATGCAACACGCTATCGGGTTAAACGGTGTCGCCGTTATCGCCTTATCGGGAGATGTAGCTATGCAAAATATAGAGGAAAATGGGCTGGAACATCCGTTGTTTTTAAATAAACCAAGCATCCGCCCGTCAGACACTGACGTACAGCAGTTAGCTTCGCTTATTAATCAATCAAAAAAAATAACGCTGCTTTGTGGGGCCGGTTGTGCCGGAGCTCATGATGCGTTGATGTTATTAGCAGGAAAACTCTCATCGCCAATAGTTCATGCATTACGCGGAAAAGAACATGTTCAATACAATAATCCCTATGATGTTGGCATGACCGGACTGATAGGTATTGCTTCGGGCAACGAGGCTGTATTAGGCTGTGATTTATTGCTGATGCTCGGAACGGATTTTCCATATAAAGAATGGTACCCTGCAAATTCAAAGATTGTCCAGATAGATATTCGCCCTGAACGTTTGGGAAGAAGGTGTAAACTAGACCTGGGGCTGACAGGGGATGTAAAAGATACTATTAATGCATTAATCCCCCTGTTAAATCAAAAGAATGACAGTGCTTTTTTACAGAAAAGCCGGGAGCGCTACAAAGAAAACCGGAAGAATTTAGATTCTCATGCAAATGGAGAATCAGGCAAAATGATCCACCCGGAATATCTTACAAAAGTAGTTGGCGATCTGGCGAAAGCCGACGCTATTTTTACTGCTGATGTAGGCACGCCGACCGTTTGGGCTGCAAGATATTTAGATATGAAAGAAGAGAGAAGGTTGATAGGTTCTTTCAATCATGGATCTATGGCAAGTGCAATGCCTCAGGCTATTGGCGCGCAGTTAGCATTCCCCGGTCGGCAGGTTATTTCACTTTCAGGCGACGGCGGCTTTGCAATGATGATGGGCGACATCCTTACTATTTATCAATATAATTTGCCTATAAAAATCGTAGTTTATAACAACGGCTCCCTGGGTTTTGTAGCTATGGAAATGAAGGTGATTGGCATGCCGCCGTTTGGTACCGACTTAAAGAATCCCAATTTTGCAAAAATGGCTGAAGCCATCGGGATTATGGGTATCCGTGTAGAAAACTCAGAAGATGTACCAGCAGCAATTGAAAAAGCGCTGGCACATGACGGCCCGGTTTTGATTGATGTATTAACAAATCCCACAGAACTGGCTATGCCGCCAAAAATAAATATTGAACAGGCAAAAGGTTTCGGGATATATATGATCAGACAAACTTTGTTGGGAGATGGCCCTGAAGTTTGGGAAACGCTTAAAACAAATTTTTTAGAATGATTAACTAATAAAAGCGTTTCAGATTTGACAGATGATTAATGAATATTACAGCCCTCGAATTTTTATTTACATTTTAGAATGCATAATTGGTCTTTGTATTTGCTATACCTTGTACAAGTGTTTTCCACAGCATCAATTTTATTGGAGCATTGTCTCTGTTGTTCTGGTCATAGCCCCCGATAGTAAGGATTCAAATCGTTTTGCTATTGACAGAATGAAAGCAAATATATTAGGTTCATCAATCGGACTGTTGTTATTCCTGATCCACCAGCCCAATTTATTTTTAATCTGCGTTGCTGTTATATTAACCATCCTTACGGGCATGTTGCTGAAATTAAATGCAGCTTTACGTACTGCCCTTGCCGCATTAATTATAGTAATGATACATGAAGAGCAACAGAATAGCACCTGGCATATTGCGGTAGAACGAATGGGATGCGTAATGCTTGGCTGTGTGGTAGGCCTTTTAATCACGGTGGCTTTTAATTGGATAAGCAAGGCAATAAGAAAATGATGGTCTAAATTACTGCATATTAAAACGCCGATAATTCATAAATTTTTTAAGAGATTTGCCCTCCTGAAACGCTGCTAAATTATCTATGAAAAAACTCACCGAACGCAATGCGGCATCATATGCGGCCATAATCATCCTTATAACTTTTGTACTGCGCTGCTTTATTGCTGCCTATACAGGCTTAGGTAATGGCGAATCATACTACTTCAGGGGTGCCCTGCATCTCGACTTTAGTTACTTTGACCAGCCGCCTTTATTTTTTTGGCTGGGCGCTTTAAGTATAAAGATTTTTGGATTAACCAATTTTGGTATCAGGTTTCCCGCAGTACTGCTGTTTGCAGGAACCAGCTGGATGTTGTTTTTGATAACCAGGAAAATGTTTAACGCCAAATCGGGTTTTTGGGCAGTCGTTATCATAAACCTGAGTGCAGTTTTCACAATAGCCATCGCCTGCTGGTTTCAGCCTGATGCGCCGTTGATGTTTTTTTGGCTGGTTGCCACTTATTTTATTGTCGAATTGATGGTGGCGCCTCATACAGTAAATTCAGAGGCCACGCGTTACAGCCGCAAAACCTGGCTATTATGGCTGGCGGTAGGCATTAGTATGGGGCTGGCCACCCTTAGCAAATATCATGTGCTATTTTTATTTGCAGGCGTGTTTATGTTTGTGAGCACCAACAGAAATCAACGGCATTGGCTTAGGCACCCGGGCCCTTACCTGGCTGTTTTAATCACCATTTTGATGGCATTGCCGATATTGTGGTGGAATTATAATAATAACTGGGTATCCTTTGTTTTCCAGGGCTCAAGAGCTGGCGTAAAAGGCGGTGAAAAGTTCCATTTGCATTTCGACTGGTTTTTCAGGAGTATAGGAGGACAAGCAGCATTTCTATTGCCCTGGATATGGTTCCCCACCATAAGACAGCTTTATATATCATTTAAGCTGCGTAAGCAATTGCTTGCTTACAGTTTCGTCTTTTGGATGGCGATATTACCAATTGTATTTTTTACTGTAGTGACTTTGTGGTCCGACCTGCAATACCATTTCCATTGGCAGGCGCCGGGCTATATGATGTTGTTTATACCATTGGGTTTTGCAATAGACAGGAGTTTACACGGCCTGGATAAGGCAAGGCGCCTGACCCGCAGGTGGCTAAATTTTTCCATTTGTTTCACGATAATTACTATTGGCGTACTTACAATGCACATGACTACCGGCTTCTGGACCGTATATGGCCCAAAATGGGTAGTGCATTATTTTCATGGAGATAATCTTGATCCGACTATACAGGGTGTTGATTATACAGATATACAAACTCGGTTTGAGAAAGAAGGCTGGTTGCAAAATCCCAACATATTTGTTGGAAGCGTGCGCTGGTGGCTTACTGGTAAAATCGACTGGGCGTTAAAAGGCAAAAAGGATATTGCAGTATTTAGCGACGATCCGCGCAATCTTGCATTTGTGGTCGACCCCAAAAAGCTAATAGGCAAGGATTGTATTATTATTGGCGACGGTCATGGGGTGTACATAAATAATGACGCCAAACCCTTTTTCGACAGCATAACACAACTGCCGGATATTCACATCATCCGTAATGGCCCCGAGTATACCCTGCAGGTTTATTACTGTAAAAATTTCCATGTACCTGCTCAGAAACGAATGGACTTGCCTTTGTATCGCCAATTGATAGGATTGCCGCCGTTTGGAAAGTAGCGCAACGGATAAAAAAATCCTGTTAATTGAACATTGATAGACAATAATATCATTAGGTAAGCTTATTTTAACTTTTATCGAAACGGGATGTAAAATTCTTATTATCTCAGCCGAACCGCCCCTTAATAACCTATTTTAGATGCGAATTGCGCCCGCTTTTTACAGGCCGGTTTAGATTATCGCTAAATAAATTTCAATGTCAAAAATCAATCATAGTATCCGAATTAAACACAGGCCAATAATAATTTTATCGATTTTGATGACTTTATTTACAAATAAAGGT
Source organism: Mucilaginibacter sp. (assembly GCA_036495385.1). Classification (GTDB taxonomy): domain Bacteria; phylum Bacteroidota; class Bacteroidia; order Sphingobacteriales; family Sphingobacteriaceae; genus Mucilaginibacter. The sequence continues at coordinate 9,888 of DASXMZ010000488.1, forward strand.
TATTGCCAGGCCGAAGTGGAACCGTGGGGGAATATTACCGGGATCCGTAAACAGGGTCAGCTCTTTGAATTTGAATCGAGCCTAAGTGTGGCATTGCATAGTGGCTATTTAATTTCAACAAGAAAAGAAAGACAACACCCTCACTATAAACGCGATGGAAATGAGCAGATAATCACTTCAAATATAGATAGCCTGTTTTTTAAAGAAACAGTAAAGGATATAAGTTCGGGAAAGATAAAAGTAACGCTGTCTTTAACTGCCCATGCAGACATGAATATTTCGGGTGTATATTTTTGTGTAACCCTGCCTGCTGAAGTTTATGGTGATAGCCGCTATCGTTTGTTAGGATCTAAAAATGATTCGGTGACTAATTTTACTTCCCCGGTTAATGATAATTATGCCGGCATTAATGCAAAGGGAATAGAATTTAATTCGAAAACCAGGCAGCTCAAAATGTTATCAGATGGGCCGGAGATATTTTCAATTAAAAGAGATACCAGCCATGGTAAAAATAATCTGCAATTTTTTGTCGCTTTAAATAAAGATGGTCTTCAGAAAGGCGATACCATACTTAAGACCTTTAGCATTAAAGTTTCGGGCGAAATAGACAAGGCGCCAATAAACTTAACGATAAATACGGCACAGCAAGGGCGAGAATTTGACGGCCTAGGAGGTAACTTCCGACTTCAAAATCCAAAAGGCGATCCGCAGGTAATTGATTACTGTTTAAAGAATCTGCGTGTAGCATGGTCGAGGGTCGAGATGCCCTGGCGCTTTTGGCAACCCAACAAAGATGTCGACCCCATAGCAGCAGCAGATTCCGGCAAATTACACCCGGCTGTAAAAAAGGCAATGGAGATGGCGCATCGGCTGGATAGTATGGGCATACCGGTAATACTTTCGGCATGGTTTCCACCCAGCTGGGCAGCGGAAGGGAAAGTCAATTTTCGCCCGGTTGGTGGTGTTTGGGGCAATCCGCTGAATAAAGACAATATGGATGCTATTTATAAATCAATTGCCGATTATATCACCTATTTGAAGAATATATATGGCACCGAGGTAAAATTATTCTCGTTTAATGAATCAGATATCGGTATTAATGTACGTGTGACCCCGCAGGAGCATGATGATTTTATAAAAGGGTGCGGCGCTTATTTTGCCGCTCACGGCCTTAAAACTAAGATGCTGCTGGGCGATAATTCTGACGCAACCACCTACAAATTTATCAATCCGGCTATGGATGATCCTGATGCGTTGCAATATATTGGCGCAGTTTCCTTTCATTCCTGGCGCGGGTGGGATACAGAAATCCTTCAAAAATGGGCCGATGCCGCCACGCGATTAAATAAACCTCTGCTTGTCGCCGAAGGTAGTATAGACGCCGCCGCCTGGGGTTACCCCGATATTTTCCAGGAACAAACTTATGCCCTTAAAGAAATAAACTTGTATACACGCCTGCTGGCAATTTGCCAACCAGCATCCATATTGCAATGGCAGCTTACTTCCGATTATTCTCCGCTCATTGGCGGCGGTATTTTTGGAAATAATGAGCCGCTTCATCCGGGGCAGCGGTTCTGGAATCTTAAGCAATTGTCGATAACACCCAAGGGTTTATTTGCCATGCCGATTACCTGCGACAAGCCAGACGTAACCAGCGCAGCTTTAGGTGATAATAGTAAAGGTGCTTACGCGGTTCACCTGGTAAATAATGGTACTACCCGTGGGGTAACTTTAACAGGATTACCGGCAAATATTAAGTTATTGCATATCTATACCACCAGCAAGAAACTAAATATGAAAGAAGATAAGCCGGTAAATGTGAGTAACGGTACAGCTAAATTTAATTTGCAAGCTACAAGCTACACAACTTTAATAAGCGAATAGTTTAGCTTTGCTGCGATGAAGAATGATCCACTAAGCCTTCCGCTTTTTGAAATGCGACTGGAAGAAATACACCGTGCCGACCCTTGGTTGCGGTACGAAATTTCCATCCGCGATTTTATTGCGCTGTTCCCCGTGCGCTATAAAAACGGGCTGGCGCTAAAACCGGAACACCCAGCCACATATGGAATTGACAGGGAGGTTTTTCTTAAAGTGCTGGTGGCTTTTAGCCAGTGTTTTAATTAAATGTAAAAGTATCAGTTCTTCTGGGTATGTCATGAACGCACATGGCTGATTATTCAAGAAGAAATATTAGCTTTGAGAATACCTTAATCATAATGTCAAATACCTATACCCAATTATATATTCATTGCGTGTTTGCTGTAAAATATAAAAGGGCAATGATACAACCTGAATTTGAAGACCAACTTCATAAATATATAACCGGGATTGTTCAAAATAACGGCCATAAATTATTGGCCATAAATTCAATGCCTGATCATTTGCATTTCTTTTGCGGTCTTAGTCCTAACCAATCTATTTCAGATATGTTGAGGTTTGTAAAAGGAGACAGCTCTGAGTTTATTAATAAAAAACGTTTTACCGAACGGAAATTTCAATGGCAGGACGGTTATGGCGCGTTCAGTAATAGCCGCTCACAAATTGATGGCGTGGTTAAGTATATCTTGAATCAAAAGCAGCATCATTTAAGAATGACATTTAGAGAAGAATACCTGGACATTTTGAAGCACTATGATGTTGAATACGACGAAAGGTATATTTTTCAAGATCTTCTGGATGGATAGCATTGGCGCATTATGTCATGGTGTATAAAGGTAACCCCTAACGGGGCATGAAATGATGATTCACAAGTGCTACAAATAGGTAGCCCCTATGGGGGCATAGAATGAATTAAAAAACGGCTAGATGGCTTACCCTATGGGCGACAAGGGACAGGGACTGAAAATCGTTTAAAAAGACCACCACGATCTTACTGAACGCAATCCGATGCCCCCATAGGGGCAACCTATTTGTAGAAAAATAATGAAAACAGGTTTTTGCCCTATGGGGGTTACCCTCTGCGACAAAATTCAGCGACCAAAAAACTTTATAAAAAGATTATCGCGATCTTATTCGACGCAATCCGATACCCCATAGGGGTAACCTATTTGTAGAAAAACAATGAAAATAGATTTTTGCCCCATGGGGGCTACCTCTGTGCGACAAGGATCAGCAACCGGAGACGGCTATAAAAAGGCGACTACCATCTTATTTAACGCAATCCAAATGCCCCGTAGGGGTAACCTATTTGTAGAAAAATAGTGAAAAAAAGTTTTTGCCCCGTAGGGGTTACCCTCAACGTTTAGCAGGGCGATTATGGATTAGCCACCGTTACATCTTGTGCCAACCGGGCATCATCGGGTGTTTTGGCAAGCTCATTATCCAATACGTAAAGAGCATCATCATTGGCATGTTTGCCCCCGGCAATTTTTACTTTTGATAACAGATCCAGGGCAAGCGTTTCTTCTTCTGTTTGCTCTTTTACAAACCACTGCATGAAATTCCAGGTTGCCCAGTCCTTTTCTGCCATGCTCATGTTAACGATATTATAAATCGAAGCGGTATTTTCCACTTCCGATTTAAATATTTTTTCGAAACAATCGTTAACACTCGTAGGTTCAGGGCCGGGGGAAGGAATCGCAGAAACCACAACTTTTGCGCCTCTTTTTAAAACGTACTCCAGGATTTTCATCATGTGGTTGCGTTCTTCATTCGAATGGCGGAAAAGAAAATTGGCAATGCCATCATATCCTTTTTCGCTGGCCCATGAAGCGTAGGCAAGGTATATCTGCGCATTATGCGCTTCATTTGTCATTTGGTCATTTAATGCTTTTGCAAGTGTAGCCGACAGCCTGTTAGTTTCCATAGATAGTTTTAATAAAAAATCATATTATAAATATAGAAACACAGGATTTGTTTTACAATTGCTTTTAAAAGTTTCAATTGCATTAATATCGCATGTTTTAACGAATGATCAGTCTATTATTTATAGGCGGATATGTGGCTGGTTTTTATGCTCAGCACAAAAGATTTTCCGACACTGATCTTTATACTTTTGTTTGCCAGCATTTCCTTTATGGTGTCGTCCGACTTTAACGCTTCAAAAAGGTCGCGGGCAACCGCTGATCCACTTATGTTATTAGTCACCTTGCCATTTTCCATGGTGATATTAAAAGTATATCCGGACTTTCCCCGGTCACCAGCAGATTCGAAATCTGTTATGTTTAATTTAAACTGCTGTTCTTCAACAAGACTCTTTTTTAAGTGCAGGCGAATAACCGGCAAATATTTTTTCCAGGTAGTTAAATATTTTCTTTCTTCCATGTAATGCAATAAAGGTAGAATAAAAAGCAGACGAATTACTATTTTGTATAAGATTGCTATTTTATCTTTTTCAAAACAAACAGCAGGTTAAATAAATTAATTAGATAATTATATTATTTACCAGGGTAAAGTGGCTTGTCGTAATTGGTGCACTAAATTGGCATAATTACACCTCATTTCAGTCATCCTTTAAAAATAAATTTGTGTGATGATTGAAAACAACTAAAAAGTCAGGATGGATAATGTATATGGTGGTTTATACATCTCAAATTTAAAACAAAATTCGAATTAAATCAACAAAATTATGTTTAAAGATACAAAAGCAGTAAGCAGTTTTTCGGTAAACGATCTGCAAAAAGCGAAAGATTTTTATGGTAAAACGCTTGGAATAAAAATTTCAGAGGGCTCGATGGGCATTATAACGCTACATCTGGGTGGTGGTGGGGAGGGTTTAATTTACCCGAAGTCAAATCACGAACCAGCAACTTTTACCATACTTAACTTCCAGGTACCCGATGTTGAAAAAGCGGTAGATGAGCTTATGAGCAAGGGAATCGTTTTTGAGCAATATGATGGCCAGATCAAAACAAATGAAAAAGGGATAGTAACCGATGGTGGGCCCAAAATAGCCTGGTTCAAAGATCCGGCGGGAAATATTTTATCCGTATTGCAACCAATGTGACCGCCTTTGATCGTTTGCTAATCTTTTAAGACGGACTTTTATGTCCACCAATTTATTTTGAAAATTTATATTATTGTCTCATATTTATAGCGCCAAATCTAATCTATATCCATTTGAAAAAATTGATTGCTGTGGTTCTTCTTGCCATCTACCTATTCAATATAGGTGGGGAATTGGTTATGCATCAATATTTTTCGTACTTATCTGATAGATTTTTCAATGAACAGGCGAGTAAAGGCCGTTATAATGTAAATGATCTGACCGAGGTTAAATTGCCGGCAAACATGCCCGGCATAACTGACTGGACCAATTACGAAAACATAAGGGGACAAATACAATTCGGAGATCGCAGCTACAACTATGTAAAAATGAAAATAACCAGGACTGCCATATACCTGATGTGCATTCCTGATTATGCAGCAACCCGTTTACTGAACGAAAACATTATTTGCGCTAAACAGGTC
>DASXMZ010000489.1:0-7309 GCA_036495385.1 Mucilaginibacter sp.
AGAAGTAGCCAAAGCCAAAAAGCAACCGAAGCCCGAAAAAATAGAACCACCGAATAATTCCGCGGCCCCTAAAACTAAACAAAAGCCGAAAAGGCAGCGCCGGCCCCAAGGTTTGGAAAGGCCGCCCGAAATACCCCGAAGAAATGGCAATTAATAAGTTAACCCTAAAAAATTAAGTATATTAATGAAGTACTTTTATATATTGCTCTTGCTTTTGATTTGTAATGCGGTAAATGCAGCTACAACTAACTTGCTTTTTTCTAAATACCGGGCAATTCATGTTACCTCCGATTCCGATACCGTGTTTAGGAAAAGATCAATTTCGGTAGGAATCAACTATGGCAGCGATGTGCAATTTTTTGGCCGGACCGGGCCGATTAAATACCCTTATATGAGCGGCGACGCGATATATAATTTTAAAGCTGGATTTTTTGTTTATGGTTCGGCGGTACAGGTGTTCGGATACAGCCCGGTGGTTGATGAACTTGACCTGGGAACGGGCTATTTGTATAACTATTCACGGGCGTTATCTGGCAGTATCAGCTATATCCGCTTTATATTTAGCGAGAATGCCGCACCGGTTATAAAATCTGCATCATCAAATGATATTAATTTCAGAAATTCATTCGATTGGAAATTGGCAAAAACAAGCGTCATATTTGACTACCTTTTTGGAGACGCTAACGATTATTTTCTAACGATAAATACATCGAAATTTATTGAGACAGATTGGAATATCTTTGATGATAAAGATTATTTTACATTTAATCCCACCATCAGCGTTATACTAGGTACACAGAACTTTGTAGGAAAATACTCAGAGGAACACCTTGAAAGATTTGGGGGTTATCCGTATATACCAGGACTTAGCATTCCTCCGCCATTTGCAAGATATAACAACGGGCGATTTAATACGCTTAACTACAGTTTTAAATTGCCCGTTGCTTACAACAGGCCGCATTATACTTTTGAAGTATCGACAAAATATTCAGTACCTGTTAACGTTGAGGGCGCGTTAAAAAACCATCCTGAAGTTTTTTTGAATTTAACATTTTACTATTTGTTTTTTTAAATTAAATATGAATGTTTTAATAATTGAAGACGAAAAGGCACTTGCAGATGAATTGGAAATATTCCTGACCAACTACAATTATATATGCGAGATTTGCTTTAATGGGTATTCGGCTTCGGAAAAGATTGCCGTTAATCTTTATGATTTTATTCTGATAGATCTCGGCCTGCCTGACTATGATGGTCTGGATTTGCTTAAGGAGGCAAAAAAAAGCAATCCGGAAGCCATATGCATAATATTAACGGCCCGTGCCGAAGTTTTTGACCGTATTAGAGGGCTGGATCTGGGTGCCGACGATTATTTGCCAAAGCCTTTTTCACTTTTGGAACTGCAAAGCAGAATGCAGGCCATAACCAGGAGAAGATTTGGTTTAAAGCAAAATACTATTGACCTGGGTGGATTTTTAATAAACCTCACCGATCGTATCATAACTTATAATAACACGGAGATCAGTAGCATAACCAAAAAAGAATTCGACCTGATAGCTTATTTAATCCTTCATAAAAACCGGACACTAACCCGGTCGCAATTGAGCGAACATATTTGGGGTAGTATTATTAACGACGATTACGATTCTAATTATATTGACGCCCACATTAAAAATATCCGAAAAAAATTAAATTTCTACGCATCACCTGATTGGCTGGAAACAGTAAGGGGACTGGGTTATAAAATAAAGATAAACATTTAAGTAATTGAAACTTAAAACCAAACTTACGCTGTTTAATGCAATTTCTAAATTGGTTATCGTAACCATATTTGTATTGCTTTTGCCTACCCTTATCAGAAATATCAACCAGAGTTTCACCGATAGTAAACTTGTAAAGCAAAAAAACAAACTGCTCCAAATAATAAAGCAATCAAGCATAAAGAATTATCTATATGCTACTTATTCGCCACTTAAAGAAGAGTATTATAGCCTTGATGAGGATTCATTAAATGAATTCCTTGACACCATAAAAAACGAGAAACGTAAAATAGAAGGAGACACTATAGAATACAGGATACTTAGTTACAATTTTACAGTTAACAAAAAGAGCTACCTGCTTGAAATCGGCAAGAGTGTAGACACCATTGGAGAAACAACTACACCACTCCAGAATATAGCTTTTGTGGTATTAGTAGGAATGATATTGTTAACCATCCTGGCCGATCTGTTCTACTCAAATTACGTACTCAGACCTTTAGGCTTGATAATCAAAACAAAACTGATTGGCCACAAATTTCCCAATTTGGGCTCATACGATAAAGTAAAAACTTCGACATCGGATTTCGAATACCTCGATATAAGCATCCATAAAATGATTGAAACTATAGGGCAAACGTTTCAAAAAGAAAGGGAGTTTATTTCAAATGCTTCACATGAGTTAATGACTCCAATTTCCATTCTTCAATCTAAAATAGAAAACCTGTTTGAAAGAGATGACATCATTGATGAAATGAAGGCCCGTTTGCTGGAGATGCAAAAAATATTAAATCGCTTAAAAAGCATAACTAAAACCCTGTTGCTCATCTCGCAAATTGAAAACGAACAGTTTTTAAAAGAAGACAAAATAACCTTCGAGGCGCTACTACAGGAAGTCTATGACGAAATCTCTATACGGTTGCAGGATAAGAATATCAGCTATGAGGTGTCTGTACCTGTAAACTGGCGGTTGAAAAATATAAATAAGTTCCTGTTATTCAATTTGTTTTATAACCTTATTAATAATGCTATAAAGTATAATCGAGAAAATGGTGGAATTAAGATCGCTGCAGCTCGTGAAAATAATGCTTTTACAATTAGTATAATAGATACCGGTATTGGCATAAGCCCCGGGGATCTTCCTTATATTTTCAATAGGTTTAAAAAATTCCGACAATCACTCACACAGGATAGCTTTGGCCTTGGCTTGCCCATCGTTAAGTCAATCGCTGGCTTTCACCGGATAAATATCGAAGTGACATCTGAAAAGGATAAGGGAAGCACCTTTAAACTTATTTTCCCGGCAGAGTTGGTCGAAATTTTAAATGTGTAATCCCAACTATAACTATATTGATTGCATAACGTAAAAACTGATAATAAATAGACTTTTTTTAATTAAATTTAAAAGTTAATTAAACCTTTATCTGGCGAATGGTCTAAGTATGATAGAAATGCGAAAGGCAAATAGTTTCAGATAATTATACTTAATATAAAAAAAAGCTGTTAATAGAATAAAGATATGAAAAGGTTATATAAATGCGTATCCGGTTTGTTTTTAGCCGGATTTCTGTCAGTGTTAATGATATCTTCGGCCAGTGCACAGCGCGGTGCCCGTGGCGGTGGTGGCGGCGTTAGAATAAGCGGTGGCGGTGGCGGCTATGGAGTAGGTTATAGTGGTAGGTCGGGCGTTGGCTATCGCGGAAGTGTTGGGATTAACGGCGCCCATGGCGCGTTAAGTTACCGGTCGGGCGTTGGTTATTATGCCGGCGTTGGCTACCACGGAGGCGCTTTTTACAGGCCCGGTTTTGGATATTACGGATATCCGCACTATGGATTTTATTTGGGATATTTACCCTATGGTTATTACCCGTTTTATTGGGGAGCCGGCTTATATTATTACTATGGTGGTATTTTTTACAGCCCTTACGATAACGGTGGTTACCAGGTTGTAGCACCCCCAATTGGTGCTGCGGTTCCTGATTTACCGAGTAATGCCCAGCCTATTAAAATAGACAGCGTACAATACTATGAGCTTGATGGTGTATACTATAAAGAAGGTGTTGACGACCAGGGCAAAAAAATATATATAGTTGTCGGAAAAGACGGCGTTTTAAACACAACTGACAGCGCTACTGACCCTAATGCAGATGCAAACGTTGCTGCACCACAGGTTGGTGATATCGTAAATCAATTACCTGATGGATGTCATAAGGTAATATTAAACGGAAAAAAATATTATGTATCTCCGAATGATATTTATTACGAAAAAGTAACCGATCCTAATGGTAACGTAGGTTATAAAATAGTAAGTTTACCTACCGATGAAAAAGGAGCGTAATTACTAAAAATCAAAAAAAGCCCGCTGTATTGATTTGGCGGGCTTTTTTTTGGTGTTAAGTACGTGGTTTAAAGTTTACGCTTAACCTCTACATTTTCGTAAGCTTCTACTATGTCGCCTATTTCAATGTTGTTAAAGTTGTGTATGTTTAAACCACATTCATAACCGGCGCTAACTTCTTTAACATCATCCTTAAAGCGTTTCAATGAAGCAAGCTCTCCTGAGTAGATAACCACGCCTTCACGTACTATCCGTATTTTGCTATTTCGGGTAATTTTACCATCCAATACCATACAACCTGCAATGGTGCCGACTTTGCTGATCTTGAATGTCTCACGGATTTCAACGTTGGCAACAATCTTCTCTTCAAATGTTGGAGCAAGCATTCCTTCCATCGCAGCTTTGATCTCATTAATAGCATCATAAATGATAGAGTAAAGCCTGATATCAATTTGTTCATGCTCGGCAAGCTTGCGGGCACCCCCCGAAGGACGCACCTGGAAGCCAATTATTATCGCGTCTGACGCTGAAGCTAACAACACATCTGATTCCGATATTTGACCTACCGCTTTCGAAATAATATTTACCTGTATTTGCTCAGTCGATAATTTTAGTAAAGAGTCGGATAAAGCCTCGATAGAACCATCAACGTCACCTTTTACAATAATGTTGAGCTCTTTGAAGTTACCTACTGCCAGGCGTCGGCCAATTTCGTCGAGCGTGATATGTTTTTGAGTGCGCAAGCCTTGTTCGCGTTGTAATTGTAAACGTTTATTGGCTATTTCGCGGGCTTCAACTTCACTTTCCAGTACGTTAAATTTATCGCCCGCTGTTGGAGCTCCCTGCATACCTAACACCTGTACAGGAGTTGACGGGCCCGCAGACTCAACTCTTTGGCCGCGCTCATTTGTCAACGCTTTTACGCGCCCGCTATAACAACCGGCTAATATAGGATCGCCTACCTTTAACCGGCCGGCTTGCACCAAAATAGTGGTAACAATACCACGGCCTTTATCTAATGCAGCTTCTATGACAGTACCTACGGCACGTTTATTGGGATTAGCTTTTAACTCCAGCAATTCTGCTTCAAGTAATATTTTCTCCAGAAGCAGATCTACATTCAAGCCCGTTTTCGCAGAGATTTCCTGCGACTGGTATTTTCCGCCCCATTCCTCAACCAAAATATTCATGGCTGATAGCTGTTCGCGTATTTTATCTGCATTTGCTCCGGGTCTGTCAATTTTGTTAAACGCAAAAATGATTGGTGCACCTGCCGCCTGCGCATGATTAATAGCCTCACGGGTTTGAGGCATCACACTGTCGTCTGCTGCAATTACTATAATCACAATATCTGTTACCTGCGCACCCCTGGCACGCATCGCGGTAAACGCTTCGTGGCCCGGTGTATCTAAAAATGTTATTTTCCCTTTGTCATCCGGTAATGTGACCTCGTAAGCACCAATGTGCTGCGTAATACCGCCTGCTTCGCCTCCAATAACGTTCGTTTTGCGGATAAAATCCAGCAATGAAGTTTTACCATGGTCAACGTGTCCCATTATGGTAACAATTGGTGCCCGCGGTATGAGATCTTGCGGTTCGTCTATCTGATCAAGGTTTGCCTCTTCGTCCTGCGGTTTTACAAATTCTATCTGGTATCCAAATTCGTCGGCTACTATACTTAGCGTCTCAGCATCAAGTCTTTGGTTGATCGACACGAACATGCCGAGACTCATACAGGTCGAGATGATCTGCGTTACAGAAACATCCATCATCGAAGCCAGCTCATTTGCTGTAACAAATTCCGTAACTTTTAATACTTTCGACTGGAGCTCTTGTTCCATTGCCAACTCCTCGGCACTTGCGGCTACATCATCGCGCTTTTGACGACGGAACTTGGCCCGTTGAGCAAATTTACCCGATTTACCGGCGCCGCTTAACCGGGCCAGAGTAGCTTTTATTTGATCTTGTATATCCTTTTCTGAAGGCTCTTCTTTAGGAGTGGTATTTTGCGGTGCGTGACGGTTCCTGAAATCCGGGCGGTTGCCGCCGCCGGTATGGCCTGCGTTTGCTCCACCTCCCTGCGGATTATTTCCCCTGTTTCTGAAATCAGGGCGATTGCCACCATGTGCTTGCTGCTGGCCCGGCGGGTTAGCCTGCTGCTGGCTGGCATGATTTGCCGGGTTATTCCCCTGCGGATTATGGCCGGGACCCTGATGGTCTTTACGCTTGCGTTTCCTTTTATGGTCCGCCGCCGCATTATTAGCATTTGACGAAGAAGCCACTGGATTGCGCTTCGGTGCAGCATCCGGTAACTGTATCTTACCAATTATGTTAGGGCCAGCTAACCTTTCCGCTTTTGCTTTTATTACTTCAGGTTCCTGCGTCTCAGTACTTTCTGCAGGTGCCTCTTCAACTTCTACGGGCTTAGGCTTGGCGGCAGGTTCTTCAATTTTTTTAACTGGTTCTTGTTTTGCCTCAGGTTTTGGAGCTTCCGGCTCAACTTTCTTTGGAGCCTCAGCTATAGGTTCGGGTTTTGGCTGTTGTATAACAGGCTCCTGTTTAGCTACCGGCTCCTCTTTTTTCTCTATTGGTTTTTCAACCGGCTGAACTTTTGCATGCAGGTTATTCAGATCGATTTTACCAACAACTTTTACGCCTGGCAATACCTCGTTTTGATCTTCTACTTTAACATGCGGAGTCTCAATGGGTTTTGGTTCAACGGGTTTTGGTTTTTCAACTACCGGTGATGTGTAGTGATGGCCCGCGTTTTTAATAAGGATATCTTCGTTTTCGAAATCCCTTGAACGGCGGTGCTCAACTGGCTTGTCGAGGAACTGAACAGGCTCTTCTTTCCGTATCTTTCCGATACTGATCTGTTTAGCTTCCTCCTTAATAATTTTATCAACAGCAAATTCCTTTAACAGGGCGTTGTACATATCCGCATCAAGCCGGGTGGTAGGATGTTTTTGTACCTTATAGCCTTTTGTGGCTAAAAAGTCAACAATGGTACCGGTACCTATATTCAGCTCCTTTGCTGCTGTAAATAATTTTATGGATTTGTCTTCTGACATTTATAATATTTATTCTCTGCTTTTATGCAAAAATACGATTTTAATTTTGGTTATCATCTTTATTCAAACTCAGCTTGCAGAATTGATAATACTTCCTTTACAGTTTCTTCTTCTAAATCGGTACGTTTTACCAATTCGTTAAC
>DASXMZ010000490.1:0-3729 GCA_036495385.1 Mucilaginibacter sp.
GAAATTTTTGAGAGTTCAAGGAAAGGCGACATTTCATGAGTTATAAACAAAAGCTTAGATTTACCCATCACTATATCAGTATTAATTTATTTATAAGAAGTAAAAAATTGAGTTTGCAAATATAAGCATTATTATATGAACTGGCAACCAATTATGCAAGTATCTTTTGGTAATTCTTAATCAATTGTACAACTTTGCCGAATTCTGTAACTTCAGCGATTTGAAAATCTTTACAAGCAAGAAAACCCTTCGGCAATATCTATCGCAAATAAGGGATTCGAACAAAAGCATTGGCTTTGTGCCTACTATGGGAGCGCTTCATCAGGGTCACCTTTCGTTAATTGAACGGGCAAAGCACTTTAACGATAAAACCATTTGCAGCATTTTTGTTAACCCGACGCAGTTTAACGACCCAAAAGATCTGCTAAAATATCCCCGGACAATTGATCAGGATATCAGTCTGCTCGAACAGGTTGATTGCGACTATTTGTTTAAACCCGAGGTCGACGAAATATATGACAATAATGAACAATGGCATTTAGCAATTGGTGAATTGGAGCATTTGTTGGAAGGAAAATTCAGGCCTGGGCACTACCAGGGTGTTACACAGGTTGTATATAAGCTTTTTAATATTGTGAAACCTGATACTGCTTATTTCGGACAGAAGGATTACCAACAATTTCTAATCATCAGCAAGATGGTTGAGATTCTTAACATTCCGGTTAAGCTGGTTATGTGCCCCATAAAACGCGAACCGGATGGCTTGGCTATGAGTTCAAGAAATATTCATTTAACACCGGAAGACCGCCGGCATGCCTTAATCTTATCAAAAACGCTAAGCTGGGTTGAAGATGATTTCGATATTCACAAAATTCCGCAATTAAAAAAAGAAGCTGAACTAATGATTGGCAATGAACCAGGTGTTGAACTTGATTACTTCGAAATTGTAAATGGTGATACGTTACTTCCTGCCAACAAAAACAGCAAAAGCATCGTTGCTCTTGTTGCCGCCAAGGTGGGGAAAACCAGGTTGATAGATAATGTTATTTTAGTTCATGGTTCATAGTTGATAGTTCATAGCCGGAACGGTTAAGGTTCATAGATCATAGCCAAAACATCTTCTGGTAAAGCAAAACCATGAACTATGAACCATGAACTATGAACTTCCTCAGCTTCTCCACCATTACCTCGCTTATTTTACGATACGAATCAAACGTCCACCCGGCAACGTGCGGAGTTAGTATTATTTTACCTGATTTACGAAGTTCATTAAACCATTCCTGCTCAGCCAAAGCGGGAAATTTTTCTTTTTCAAGAACATCTAATCCCGCACCTAAAATTTTCCCTTGCTTGATGGCATTTAATACGGCTCTTATTTGAACGGTTTTGCCACGAGAAGTATTGATCAAAAAAATTGGTTTTTTAAAATGAAACAAATATTCCTCATCAACTAACCCTATGGTTTCTGGCGTCAAAGGCACGTGAATGCTCAATACATCGCTGCGTTTCACAATTTCTTCCATACTTACTTCCGCAGCATACCGGTCGCTAAAGCCGGTTTTGTATTTATCATATGCTATAACATTCACCTCAAAGCCCGAAAGTTTCCGGGCAAAGCTGCTTCCCATAAACCCATATCCTATAATACCCACTGTTTTACCTTTTAATTCGTAGCCGCGGTTGGCTTCGCGCTTCCAGGTGCCGCTCCGTATTTCTTCGTCGGCTATTTTAAAATTGTTCATCAGCGCCAGCAACAACCCGATGGCGTGTTCGCCAACCGCATCCATATTGCCTTCGGATGCATTAATTAACATTATGCCTTTTTTAGCTGCATAAATCTCATCAATATTGTCCATCCCGGCGCCAGCACGACAAACAAAGTGTAATTTTTTACCGGCGTCAATGAATTCCCTGTTTACCCTGAATTTTGATCGAATAACAAGGCCCGTATAGCCGCCTATAATCTGCAATGCCTCTTCTGGCTTTATTAATGGCTGATAGTCACAATGATAACCCATGGTTTCTGCGCGCTCGATAAAAACAGGATGAATGTCGTCGACAATAAGTATATTATTTTTCAATGTTTAATGCTTAATTTATAAATGTAAAAATATAAAATGAAAACACTTTTGATGCTTTATTAATAAACATGACATTTATTCACAATATTTAATGCTGGCATAAGAATAGCATGGATATTAGATACGGGATTTTACCCATTTAGAAAGAGCTCATGACAACTATGAAAAATATAAAATTTAAAAAACTTGGTTCCGATATAAAATATCAAGCGCAAAGACTGTCACAGGAAGGTTTTAGAAAAATATTTGACCATATAGATCAACTCAACATTAAACGGGGAGTGGATAAAATGGGTTTGGATAAGTTTATTGATCAATGCGCTTATTTCGCCGCCGGCTCGGGAGTAATATCAGGAAGCGGCGGCTTCATAACCATGGCTGTAGGTATCCCTCTTGATTTTATTAATCTCATTACCCAGCAATTCAGGGTAACAATGGCCATCACATATCATAACCGGGGTAGTTATCAAATGGATTATGATGAATTTATGCTGTTAGTGGCAACTTCGCTCAAAATAGACGCAGGGGTAGCTATATCAAAAACCATGATGGAGAGCATTGCCGAAAAGTTGTTGCTAATGCTGGGCACACGAACAGCCGAACGATTGGTACCGATAATAGGCGGCGCTATTGGAGGCGGCGCTAATTATCTTTTTATTAAGCGTTTGGCGAAATCCGTAAAGGAAATGCAAGAGCAGCCTATAGTTATTAATATTTAATAGGACACCCTGTTGTTAAAGCATTTGTTCCCATCACTAAAGTCGTCCCCTTTTGGTGAGGCGTAGCTCACTCATCCTTTAATGACCTCACCGGGTTAGCCACGGCGGCTTTAAAGGTAATATAGCCAATGGTAGATATCGCTATTATAATCAGAATGACAACCGGCACAACAAACTGCCACCAGGTTAAAGCGGCTCTGAAAGCATAAGCATGCAGCCATTGCCCGATAAATAAATATGACAATGGCAAAGCCAGCAAACTGGAAAATAGAACAACCTTTACCACGTCAAAAGTCAGCATAGTTATTATGCTGCTTACTGATGCACCCAATACTTTTCTTACGCCAATCTCTTTTATCCTTCGTGATGTTGAATAAGCCGTAAGACCAAATAATCCCATGCAGGCTATTAATATCGCGAGCGACGAGAAAATCAAAAATATATGCCCAAATTGCAGGTCCTGCTGATATTGCCTGTTGTAAAAGTCATCCAAAAAAAACCAGTCAAATGATGATTCGGGGAAGTAGCTGTTCCAGTTGTTTTTTATCGAGGAAATGATTTGATCGGTATTACTGCTGTTAAACTTAACGGAATAGTACCTGGTTGGCACCCAGCTAAAAGCCGGATCCATAAATAAAATAACAGGAGTGAAGTTTTGGTTAAGAGATTGCTGGTGATAATCTTTTATAACCCCTATCACCAGGTCGGGGCTTTTTTCTTTGGTTTCCAGCCACACACGCTGGCCAACAGCAGCTTCGTCCGAAGAAAAACCAAGTTGTTTTACCGAAGCCTGGTTTAATATAACAGCTGTAGAATCTGACGGCTGGCCCTTGTCAAAAGCCCTTCCCGCAACTATTTGTAAATTATAGTTCTTTATAAAATCAAAATCAACCTTCAACATTTCGTATGTACGTTCCTCATTTTTTGAT
>DASXMZ010000491.1:0-5620 GCA_036495385.1 Mucilaginibacter sp.
GCGCCAGCCCTGGTCGTCGGTTAAGTGCCAGTGGAAATTATTAAGCTTATAAGCGGCCATCAGGTCGATATATTTTTTAACAAACTCAACCGAGAAAAAATGACGGCTAACATCGAGCATTAAACCGCGATAGCCAAAGCGGGGATAATCTTCAATCTGAACACACGGTAATTTAGCAACCGCGGCACGTTCTGCAGGCATTAGTTGGATAAGCGTTTGCACCCCATAAAAAAGCCCCGCTCCTTTACCCGCAATAATTATTTGCTGGGGGGTGATTGTTAAACGATACCCACCCGCAGGCAAACTGTCAACACCCTTTGAAGTAAGTACAAGGATGCTTGTAATATTGGTATTGCCACCGGTATTGGGTCTTAACTGCATACGAAGCATGGCCTTATTTTTCAAGTAATCAGCTAAAAAAACAACGGCTTTATTGGTTACGGTATCAGCCAGTAATACCGTTTGCTGACTTAAAACAAACTCGCCATTGGTCTTTTTTACAGAAACCGGGGCTGGGATTATCCCCATATTTGGATCATTATCCTGGGCGCTTACCGCGCAGGAAAATACAGCCATAACAATACAAAGCGTTGTAAAGGTTTTGATAAACATAATAAAATGATTTAAATCTGCTAATTGGCAAGGTGAATTTAGCAGATTTCAAAAGATATATCCGGTAAACGGTTGTAAAAAATCTGTGTCAAACAAAAAAAGCCACCTGGATTGATCCGGATGGCTTTATATTATTTTTTTTCTTCTTTTACAGCAGCTTCGGCGGGTTTGCTTTTTTTGTTATCATGCGGCCTGGTTTTACCGAACGATCCTATTGCAATTTTACCCTTGCGTGTTTTTTTATCGCCTTTTCCCATGGTTGTATAATTTGGTTAGATTATTTAATCAATTATACTGTTTTTTAATCAGAGATTGTGCAGATTTGACTTATTTTTTCGATTCAAAAATCCGAAATCGAAAATCCGAATTCCGAAATTTCTTTATGCTGTTACCACATGCTCCTTCGCTGCCAGGTAACGTTCGGCATCGATTGCGGCCATACAGCCTGTACCGGCAGCTGTTACCGCCTGGCGGTAAATATGGTCCTGCGCGTCGCCGCCGCAAAATACGCCTTCATTATTGGTTGTCGTTGCGCCGGGTGTGGTTTTAATATAACCTGTTTCGTCCATGTGCAGCCAGCCTTTGAAAACACCTGTATTTGGCTGGTGCCCGATAGCTACGAAAAAGCCGGTAACATCCAGCGTTTTTTCCTGGTTGGTCTGGTTGTTAATAACAGTTACACCTGTTACGCTCTGACCGTCGCCATTTATTTCTTTTGTTTCGGTATTGTATAATATTTCGATGTTAGTGGTATTCAATACCCTGTTTACCATAGCTTTTGATGCCCTGAACTCATCGCGGCGTACGATCATATAAACTTTACGGCAAAGCTTTGCAAGATAAGTTGCTTCTTCAGCTGCGGTATCGCCTGCCCCTACTATAGCCACATCATGACCTTTGAAAAAGAAACCATCACACACGGCACAGGCGGAAACGCCGAAGCCGCTGTATTTTTGCTCTGAGTCCAAACCCAGCCATTTTGCAGAGGCGCCGGTAGCAATGATAACGGTATCAGCAAGTATGGTTTTTACCTCGTCACAAACAACTTTATGCGGCAAGCTTGAAAAATCAACGGAAGTAACATAGCCAAACCGAATGTCTGTTCCCAGGCGTTCGGCTTGTTTGCGGAAATCTTCCATCATATCCGGCCCCATTATACCATGCGGATAGCCCGGGTAGTTTTCAACTTCGGTAGTTTGTGTAAGCTGGCCACCGGGAATAATCCCTGTGTACATTACCGGTTTCAAATCGGCACGCGAAGCATAAATAGCGGCAGTATACCCTGCCGGACCCGATCCGATGATCAGGCATTTTACGTGTTCAGTATTTGGAGACATTAAGTGTTTTATTTGAGTACAAAAATATGAAAACTAAGGACTACTTGGGTCACTTATCGGTAAACATTACTGATATACTCCAGACTGAAGATCATAAGTTTTATGCAAAATATTCTTACCGGATAATTGAACATTAGAATTTATAATGTAAATAGTGTTGGTCTCATTTTGGTCAACAGGTTGGCCATTCTGTAACGCGGGTTTCCATTTTGAACTTAAGATTGCGTTGACCGCTATATCGTCAAATTCAGATTCAAAAGGAGTAATTACTTTCGGATTAGTTACTTTTCCTTCTTTTGTTATTATATAACTCATAACGAAAATACCTGTTGTTTTTGTAAAATGATAATGGTCGAATTGCCGGGACATAAATACACCCAGATCAAAATGGGGGACAGCACCCTTAAAATTTTGGTTTCTATAGTCAAACTGCCTTACCATTTTATCATGTTTAAAAACAATGGTGTAAATCGACAGGCTATCTGTGTCTAGCTGGCACCAATCACCTTCCCGTTTGTTTTTTACATAATATCCCTCTGCGGCAACCTTTCCTGTAGATTCATCATATTTTTGAAATAAATAGTCCTGACCGCCATTTGTATAAGTGCTTGCCGATGATATGGTCCCATCTGGATTAATTTGCAGCCATCGACCGGTTTTTACTCCATTTATATAGTAACCCGTTGAACTAATGCGATTCACGGTGTCAATGACTAATTTACCCATGAAAGTAAAACCCCTGTTTATCGGTACTTTATGATAATAAATAAACTTACCGTGCGGTATCTTCATCTGTTCATCTTTGTAATATCCTGAACTCATGATTGTGTCTTTCATGTCGAACTGTCTCACGAACCAAGCCGAATCTTCAGGTATTTGGGTAATAATAGCAAAAGATGTCGCTAGCTGCGGATTGCTGGTCTTTTCATTTTCATCAGTCAGGTAAACCCGGTAAGTTGACTGTGCATTAGCTGTTATCGAAATCAGAAGAAACGAAATAAGAAAAATTTTTGACATATTTAATGCAATAAGGCACACAAATATAATTATTTCCCTTTATTCGCTTTCAAAACTCGTATAAAATTCCCTCCCAAAATCTTATCGATATCCCTTTCGGTATAGCCAAGCTTTAACAGTTCTTCTGTAATCTTTGGATAATCCGTCACGTCATCCATTCCCAAAGGGTATGATGGAGCCCCGTCAAAATCAGAACCAATGCCTACATGGTCTACGCCTATCAGTTTTGCGATATAGTCAATGTGTTTGATCAGTAAACTCAAAGGCGGGCGCAGCAGATCGGTTTCAGTTTTATGGATTGAGCACAGCTTATCGGCTGCCAGGTCTTCATCGTTAAACACTTTTGTTAGCGAATCAAGTTCGATTTTATGAGCAGCTAAAAATGCATTGTATTTATTAAAAAAAGTGCTGTCAACAAATCCGCTGAAAAAATTAACAAACACAACTCCACCATTTTTTGCCAGCGATTTAAGCTGATCGTCTTTCAGGTTACGTCTAAAGGGGCATAAAGTGTAAGAACAACTATGTGAGGCAATAACGGGTTTTGTAGTGGTTGCCAGCACATCGTAAAATGTTTGTTCACCCGGATGCGAGAGGTCAATCATCACGCCCAGGTCATTTAAATGGTGAACTATTTGTTTGCCGTAATCGGTAAGGCCAACATGTTTCAGGCTGTCGCGGCGGGTAGTTTCGTCGGCTGCCGAACTGGCCCATGAAGTACTGTTATTCCAGGTAAGTGTCAGATAGCACATGCCACGTTTAGCAAGGCTATCAATATAATCCAGCCTGTCCTCTATCATGTGACCGCCTTCGACGCCTATCATGGCTGCAAGCTTTTTCTGTTTTACAGTTTTCTCCAGTTCGCTTGCATTCCGTACTAATGCTATTTTATCAGGATAGCGGGCAATCAAAGCATAAAGCGAATCTATCTCGCGGTTAGCCATTTTGAAAGCAGTACCCTTGCCATATTGCGGCCCGCACCAGATGGAAAAAACCTGCACGTCAAGTCCGCCGGTTTTAGCCCGTACCAGATCGAAATTGCTTTCGTCTTTTGGCTGGAGCTTTCCCATATCAAAATTCTTAATGATCTCGTTAGATAATACATCATTATGTGTATCTACCAAAATGGCCCGCTGGTGGATTTCCATCGGGGTTTGGGCGTGTGATTTAGTTATTAGTAGCAGGAGCAGTGGCAGTAAGATCAGTTTTTTCATGTCGGAAGGTAGGAATTATTTTTTGTCTGAACCATGATTTTTAGGATTAAAGGATTGTAGGATTCTTGACCGCTGATTAAACTGCTTTATTTGATTTCATAGATTTTCTAGTGATTTACCCAAACATCAAAGAATTTTTCTGTTGTCAAATTTAATTTCACCTGCCAAAAAGCAGGCCCTCCATCATACACAAATACCTTTTGCTTTAACCATACCTTTTTGTTCAGATA
Source organism: Mucilaginibacter sp. (assembly GCA_036495385.1). Lineage (GTDB taxonomy): Bacteria > Bacteroidota > Bacteroidia > Sphingobacteriales > Sphingobacteriaceae > Mucilaginibacter. The sequence goes on from DASXMZ010000491.1 coordinate 4,411, forward strand.
GATTCTGGTATTTCCTTTATAAAAACAATTTATGTAGATTATTCTATCATGTTTTTCGTTGGTATATCCAAAATACTGGCGTACATAGCTCGCAAGATTTTTCAAAATAATATCTCCACTGTTATCCACATTGTCTATCGCTGATTTCAAATTCAGGTTAATAAGCTTTTCAGTCATAGCTACTTCATCCAGATTTGGTGTAAATCCATTATAAGATGAGGTATCTGATTGCCGCACGTTATACTTATTCGAAAAAATTACCCCTTCAAAATGATCGCCAAAAACATGTATTGAATATCGGGAAGCTTTTACCGTTTTAATAACTTTTTGAGCATAAGTAGCTGTAAAAGTCATTAAAAAAATTAGCAACAAAATTTTTCCCATCTCGAAAGGTAAACAAACATTTTAGGCAATTAAATGGATTAACATTATTTAACTTTTACCCATCTGCACATTTGAAATCCGCACATCTGCACATCAAATTCAGGTTTGAATAATTCCCACATTAAACGCTTTTTCAATCGGTGCATGATTTGCGGCTTCAATTCCCATTGAGATGACTTTCCGGGTTTCGAGCGGGTCGATAATTCCATCCACCCAAAGGCGTGCTGATGCATAGTATGGGGTTGTTTGTGAATTGTAACGGTCGGTTGTTTGTTTAAGTAGTTCAGCCTCTTTTTCGGCGTTCACTTCTTCGCCTTTTGCTTTCAGGCCTGCGGCCTGTATCTGTACCAATGTTTTGGCTGCCGATGCACCGCCCATTACGGCGATTTTAGCCGATGGCCACGCATAGATTAAACGCGGGTCATAGGCTTTGCCGCACATGGCATAGTTACCTGCACCGTATGAATTACCTATTATGATGGTAAATTTTGGCACTACGGAGTTTGCTACGGCGTTTACCATTTTAGCGCCGTCCTTTATGATGCCGCCGTGCTCTGCGCGACTACCCACCATAAAACCGGTAACATCCTGCAGGAATACCAGGGGTATCTTTTTTTGGTTACAATTCATGATAAAGCGAGTGGCCTTATCGGCCGAGTCGGAATAAATAACCCCTCCAAACTGCATTTCCCCTTTTTTGGATTTGACTACTTTCCGCTCGTTAGCTACGATCCCTACCGCCCAGCCATCAATCCTACCAAGACCGCAAATGATGGATTGTCCGTAACCGGCTTTATATTCTTCAAACTCGGAGTCGTCCAACAAG
>DASXMZ010000492.1:0-18533 GCA_036495385.1 Mucilaginibacter sp.
GTTTGGAGTATTCAAATAATTTTGCAATGCAGTATAGCTGTGCGCATCACCTTCGTCCTTTCCATATTTGTGTTCAGCCCAAAGCATTTCGCTAAAATCGGCAAACGACTCATTTACGGTCAGATTACTCCAGCTCTCGCAGGTAACTAAATCACCAAACCACTGATGAAACAGCTCGTGTGCTATTGTGCTCCGGCCGGCATCGTAATTAGCATCAATAAGCTCGCGTGGTGTTTCCTGTACATACTCACCATGTAAGGTGGCCGTTGTGTTTTCCATGGCGCCGCTTACGTAATCGCGCACAACAATTTGCGAGTATTTATTCCACGGAAAGTCAACTCCTAATGTTTTTGAGTAAAACTCAATCAACTCAGGCGTCATGCCAAATATTTGTTTGGCGTAAGGAGCATACTTTGGTTCCAGGTAATAGTTTACCTCTTTATCACGCCACTTGTCCTTATATATTTTAAAATCGCCAACGGCCATCATAAACAGGTAAGGTGATTGGGGCAACTCCATTTTCCAGATATCGGTACGGGTACCATCGCCATTTATTTTTTGCGATGCCAGCCGACCGTTTGACAAAGTCACGTATTTAGCCGGAACGGTCATGCTGATTTCATCAGTTGTCTTTTGTTCGGGCTTATCGATAGTAGGGAACCATGCCGATGAACTTTCTGTTTCGCCCTGGGTCCATATCTGCGTAGGCTTATCCTTTTCGGTTCCATCCGGATTTATAAAATACAAGCCCTTTGCATCGTTAATCGCTGCACTTCCCTGAACTTTTAATTCATTCGGTTTGGCTGTATAATCAATGAATATGGTATAGCTTTCATTATTATGATATACCTTATCAAGCTGAATGGCTATCGTCAGGCTGTCATCGTATTTAAATTTCAGCGGTATGTTTTTCCCATTTTTAACGACTGAAATATTCTTCAGATCCATGCCTTTCGCATCCAGCCTTAAGGTATCTGTCGGATAAAAATGCGGCTTCAAAGTCACCCATTCTTTACCATACATAAAGCATTTTTTGTAATCAAAACGCACATCGAGTTTTGTATGCACCAGGTCATTAATCTTTGGGGGTGTCGCCCTATAGATTTTCAATAATGGATCATCTGGCTTAACAGGGCCCGGACCCTGTGCATAAGAGGCATTTATGGCAATGCCCGTTAAAAGGCCACCAAAGATAAATGCCGAAAGTTTTTTAGTTGTTATCATATGTATTAATGTAAATTTTTCCCTTTCACCTTCTCATAACAAAGGACTCGTTTTTTTTTGTGTTTTTAATATGCTAAAACAATTATACTATCAACGACTGTAATATCGCCAAGATTGCATTTTTTTAATTGGCGTCGTTAATTGCTTTTATCGCATCATCGGCGATTTTTGCTGAGGCATCGTCGTTCAGCTTAACACGTTGTGATTTTATATCGTTCAGCGCACCTACAATTAAAGGAGCAAGTCCAAATCTTTTGTATTTCACACCAAACTCTTTAACGGCAACAATACCCTGTTGTGCATATTCCGGTTTGCCAATACGGCCGATCATTGTCGAAAAAGGACCCCGGATCATATTAAATTTAGATTGAGGTGTGCCCTTGTTAAATCCATCATAAACGTAAGTCCATTGATCGTCACTGCCGGACGTTGCATAAACGGTCACTATGGCTTGCGAAAGGTCGGCCTTGTTATCAGCTTCAAGTGTTTTAGCTGTTATCAATGCCTGGGCGGGCTCCAACGAGTTAATTGCTGTTAAGGCGGCACCCTGTATGGCATACGACTGGTTGTTTAACGCCTGTTTAAACATATTTATGTTGCCGGGTATTTTAAGTTTCCCTAAAGTGGTAATTGCAGCAGCACGAACCAACGTATTTTCATCAGTTTGGGCGAGTGATGTTAATACAGGTAAGGCGGCGCTTTGAACATCGTTGTTAGTCATGTCCAAAGCTTTGATGGCTTTGACACTCAAACCATAAAACTTATCCTTTAAAGCAGCTATCAATACTTTTTGAGCTCCTTTGTCTGTTTGTTTTGCGGCAGCGGCGTCTATAGCCTCAAACCGGTCGACGTACAATGGTGCGTTAAAATACTGGAAGGCAAATTCGTCCAGCGTTTTATTATCGGTTTTTGCCCACAACAGTATTTTATCAGCATCAACATTTACCAGGTCCGGTTTTGATGCAACAGGGAAAGTTAATGTATCAGCCTTATCATTCATCCAAATTTTACGGCGTTCTTTTTTACCGTTAACATAAATATCAATCGCCACCGGTAATTTAAAAATCTGCCCGTCCTGTGTTTGTTGTAAATAAACGGTTTCCGTTTTAGCTGTTTCGTCCCATTTGTAACTAATGTTCACTACAGGGTTACCTGCGCCGTAATACCATTGGTTAAAGTACCAGTTTAAATCAAGCCCGCTTGCTTCTTCAAACGCCAAACGCAATTGCTGGGCTTCCCCGTTTTTAAATGCGTTTGTTTTAAGGTAAATGTTAAGGCCCTTATAAAATGCATCGTTTCCCAGATAATGGCGAAGCATGTTTAAAATACGACCTCCTTTTTGATAACCCACCACATCAAAGGCGTCGAATGGCTCATCATAATAAAAACGCACCAGGCTTTCAGTTCTGGCTTTTGGCTGGCTTAAATAGTTTTGCAGCGCTCTGTAGTTGTGAGCATCACCCTCGTCTTGTCCATATTTGTGTTCGGCCCATATCGTTTCACTAAAATCGGCAAACGACTCGTTTACCGTAATATTGCTCCAGCTTTCGCAGGTTACCAGATCGCCGAACCATTGGTGAAATAACTCGTGGGCTATTACAGATTCCCGGTCATTACTATAAGTCTCGTCAATCAATTCTCTCGGAGTTACCTGAACAAATTCTCCATGTAATGTTGCGCTTGTGTTTTCCATTGCACCAAAAACATAATCGCGAACTACAATTTGAGCATATTTATTCCAGGCGAAATCAACTCCCAAAGTTTTCGAATAAAAATCGATCATTTCGGGCGTGTTACCGAATATCTGCTTAGCAAAAGGTGCATACTTCGGTTCCAGGTAATAGCTTACTTCCTTATCACGCCACTTATCTTTATAGATTTTAAAATCGCCAACAGCCATCATGAACAAATAAGGCGAATGCCGCAACTCCATTTTCCAGGTATCGGTACGGGTGCCGTCGGCATTAGGTTTTTGCGACGCCAGGTATCCGTTTGATAAAGTAACATATTTGGCCGGTACGGTCATGCTGATTTCGTCGGTTGTTTTTTGTTCCGGTTTATCAATAGTTGGGAACCAGTCCGACGAGCTCTCAGTTTCGCCCTGCGTCCATATCTGTGTCGGCTTATCTTTTTCAGTACCGTCGGGGTTAATAAAAAATAAACCTTTCGCGCCGATGGAAGCTTCCATACCTTTTAGCTTTAGTTCATTCGGCTTGGCGGTATAGTCCAGGTATATGGTATAAGTTTCATTGTTATGGTAAATTTTATCCAGCTGAATGGCTACAGTAAGGCTATCGTAGGTAAATTTGAGCGGTATGCTCTTACCGTCTTTTACTACGGCTATGGCTTTCAGATCCATTCCTTTCGCATCAAGCCTTAGGGTATCGGTTGGATAAAAATGAGGCTTTAGCGTAACCCACTCCTTTCCATACAAATAGCGCTTTTTATAATCAAAGCGAACATCAAGTTTGGTGTGGATAAGGTCATTGATTTTTGGCGGCGTTGCCCGGTAAATCTTCATCAGCGGGTCATCTGCTTTAGCAGCCGTTTGCGCGTAAACAGCATTTCCTGTAAAACCCGCGGATATTCCCGAAAGGGCGAATGCCAAAAGTGTTTTCTTTTTGATCATGTGGTTATTGATTATATATTTTTCCTTCCTTCATTACAAAGGATACGTTTTTCATTACTTTAATATCGCTTAGCGGGTCGCCGTCAACAGCAATGATATCAGCAAACTTCCCGGTGCTGATGCTGCCGGTTTTGTCGGTAATGCCTAGCAGGTCAGCTGCACTGGTTGTGGCTGCCTTTATAGCTTCCATGGGCGGCATGCCGGCCTCAACCATGTACTGAAATTCGATATAATTTTTTCCGTGGGCGTATACACCAGCGTCGGTACCGAACGCAATTTTTACGCCTGCCTTATATGCTTTCCCAAAAGTTTCCTGGATCCTCGTGCCAACTTCCACAGCCTTGCGGGCTATGACAGGCGGGAAATACCCTTTTATTTTTGCAGAATCGGCAACCGATTTCCCTGCAATAATAGTAGGCACCAGGTAAGTACCGTATTTTTTGGCCAGTTCCATATCCTCCTCATTCATGTACGAGCCGTGTTCTATTGAAGTAACCCCGCCCAGTATTGCTCTCCTGATACCTTCAGCACCATGCGCATGACAGGCAACGCGCAAGCCGTAATCTTTAGCAGTTTCAACCACGGCCTTTATTTCCTCTATGGTAAACTCGGCACCCGAGCTATTCTCACTCAAATCCAGCACCCCGCCTGTGGAGGCTATTTTAATCACATCCGAACCCCGTTTTATTTGCAGGCGAACAGCTTTGATCAATTTGTCCCGCCCGTCGGCAACACCATCATCTGGCCCCATTTTATGATTAAATGCGTCATCACGAAAGCCATCAGAGTTATCCATATGGCCCCCGCTCGCTGATATCGCCCTTCCGGCGGTAAATATCCGCGGGCCGTCGACCAGGCCACGCTCCACCGCTTTCCGCAAGCTGATATTTACACCCGAGCCGCCCAAATCACGCACGGTTGTAAAGCCCGCCATCAACGTTTTTTTTGCGTTAACAACAGCCCTATAAGCAATATCAGCATCTGTTAAAGTAAATTGCTCTAAAAGCGTGTTCTTACTGAACTGGTTTTCCAGGTGAACATGACAATCTATCAATCCCGGCATTACGGTTTTGGTTTTCATGTCGATCACCCTATCGCCGGCGCCACCGCTGGTATACCCTTTTTGTATTTCGGAGATGAGTTTGCCCTCAACAACTATCGTGACCTGTGTTTGGGGGGTGTTTGAAATTCCATCTATGAGCTTACCGCATTGTATATAGGTTTTTTGGGCAAATGATGAAAATGAAATAAAAGTGAATAGAATAAAGTAGAATTTCTTTATCATAAATGGTTGGTTAAGAAGTCAGTCGCAAGCGCTAAAGTATGAAGTTTTACTTAAAAAAACTAAGACGGTGAATAAACTTGATTGGTTACACCTGAGAAATGATCCCAATATTTGTTTACTGCAATTTCTGCGTGATTCCGAATAATTATTGACGTTGTTAACCAGCAATCATTATTTATTGCCGGTTTTTTTGTTGCTTTGAAATCAACAAAGCTTTTAAAAATGTTTTATAATCTTTGACGGTACTTTTAGTTTAATAGAATATATTTATAAACATTTACTCCATAATGAATTAGTCATGCTGTCACTTTCATACCCCTATAAAATTCATTCATGAGAAAGAGCGTTTTCCTTTTTTGTCTATTACTGATCAAATTTTCTACAACCACGGCACAAGGCAGCTGGGAGCTAAAAAGAAATGAAGCCGGGATTGAAGTTTACACCAGGAAAGCTGCCACAGGAAATTTAAAAGAGCTGCGGGTAATTTGCGAACTGCAAGCAACAAAAGCACAATTGATCAGCAAATTACAGGACATTGGCAGTTATAGCGCCTGGGTTTTCTCGAATAAAAAATCGGTAATTTTAAAAACAATAGATCCCAATAAAATAATTTATTACACACAAACAAAGTTGCCATGGCCTATAAAAGACCGCGACCTGGTGCTCGAACTTAACATATATCCATCCCCCGATGTATTAAATGTTATTGTAAAAAGCCTTCCGGATTATACGCCCAAAAGCGACGGCTATATACGGGTACCCTATTCGCTGGCACAATGGAAAGTAGTGCAGGCGTCTAATAACAGGTTAAAGGTTGATTATACTTTCAGTGTAGATCCCGGAGGGAGCATACCGGCCTGGATTGTAAATGCGACAATGACAATTGGCCCATTTAACTCTTTTTTGAAATTGAGGGACCTGCTGCGAATTGAAAATATTAGATAATAATATCAACCTTAACCTTTTACATTAAGGGTCTCGTTTTGCTGTTTATTATCTTATACCAACTCCAGCTCACTAAGTTCTTTACCAACTTGTTTTAAACCGGTTAATATTTTTTCAGTTTGCTTTTTCGATGGTTTTTTAATCCCGTGCACATATTGCGACAAAAGTGTATTATTCATTCCTATTCTTTGACTCAATGATGTGGCATTTATGATTCCATAAAATTCAAAAAATGATTGCAGATCAAAGGAGAGTTTTATCTGCTCAGCAGCGATTTGTTTTTTATTTTCATAGTCCAGCCAAAGATTTGCAGCCTCTAATATGTTTTTTTTTAAATCTGAAATGGTATCCCCCAATGAACCTACCGGAAAGGTTTCAAAGTTTTCCGAATAGGCGGAATACCCGGTTTTTGTTCTTTCTACGATAAAATTAATCTTTTTCATAGCATTTAAATATTGTTAATAGCGTTTATATATTTTAAAGGCCCGGTTATTTAAGTCCCGCGTGTTTTAGAATCTTGTCTGCCAATCCCTTTCCTACTTCTTTTGAACCATGATAAGGAAACGGAAAAGTCCCTCGTTTTGTTGGATGGGCCATTATTATATGACTTGTTCCACCCTGACGAACTTCGTACCAACCGTCTTTTTTAAGTATTCTAAGTAGTTCCGATGATTTCATTCTCCTTTCTTTTATTACCATAAAGGTAAATAAATCTTTACTAATTATTAAAATAAAAGTAAACATTTTTTTACTATTTATCTCCAGTAAACTAAATCAAACTAAGGGAATCAAAAATATTTGATTGTTAAATTCACATTAAATTCCATAAATTTAACCTAATTATAAACCGGGTAATCTTTATTATGGTGCGGAAGTTGTATCTGTTGTGGCTCGTTTGCGGGGGATGTATTTTATATGTGCTTAACGCTTGTAATCATTCATCAACTACCAGTATTGATGACCAGATACCGGATACGGTAAGTTACAACTTCAATATCCGTCCCATCCTTTCCGATAAATGTTATAAATGCCACGGGCCCGATGCCAGCAAAAGACAGGCAGGTTTGAGACTCGATAAGCCTGAAATTGCATTTAAGGCGTTAAAGGACAATCCAAACGCGCATGTTTTAGTTGCCGGGAGCCCCGAGATGTCGGAGTTGTTTCGCAGGATCTCAACAAAAGATACTTCTGAAATGATGCCGCCGGCAAATTCCAATTTGAAAAGGTTAACACCACATGAGGTTAGTTTGATTGAAAAATGGATAAAACAGGGTGCAAAATTTGAAAAGCACTGGGCCTTTGTTTCGCCTAAGTCATGGCCGGTTCCGGAGGTTAAGGACAAAACCTGGCCAAAAAATGAGATAGATAATTTTATACTTCACAAACAGGAACAATACGGCATAGCGCCAAATCCTGAGGCAGATAAAGAACGCTTGCTAAAACGAGTAAGCCTCGATCTTACCGGCCTACCGCCCAGCCTTGAAATGATGGACAGCTTTTTAGCGGACAAAAGTCCCGATGCTTATGAAAAAGTGGTTGATAAGCTAATGGCAAGCCCCGCTTACGGTGAAAAGATGACCCTGCATTGGCTGGATGTTGCCCGTTATGCCGATTCGCACGGTTACCAGGATGATAACTACCGCACCCAATGGCCGTGGAGAGATTGGTCGATCCATGCCTTTAACGAGAATTTGCCTTATGATAAATTTATCACCTGGCAGTTAGCCGGGGATCTAATGCCTAATTCAACCAAAGAGCAATTGCTGGCCACCGGCTTTAACCGTAATCATAAAATTACCGAAGAAGGCGGTGTTATCAACGAAGAATATAGGGTTGCTTATGTTACAGACCGGACAAATACTTTTGGTAAGGCATTATTGGGAGTGACGATTGAATGCGCCCACTGTCACGATCATAAGTACGATCCCTTCTCGCAAAAAGAATATTACCAGCTTTATGCTTTTTTTAATAGTGTAAAGGAGCCGGGTATCCAGTCGACTGTTGGGGGGCCAGAAACTTATGCCAAAAGGCCGCTGATGCAAATTACAAATGATGACGTTAAAGGCATTTTGAAATTTGTAAACAAGCAGGATACCGACAAGCTGATTGTATCTGTCATGGGTGATAGCGAAGTGTACAGGAAGACTTATGTTTTGAAACGTGGCAATTACGATACACATGGTGATGAAGTGCAGCCGGGCACACCAAAGTCTATTTTACCATTCGATACTGTAAAGTATCCTAAAAACAGGCTGGGCCTGGCCGAGTGGTTATTTAACCGGAATAACCCGCTCACCGCAAGGGTTTTTGTAAATCAAACCTGGCAGGAGCTTTTTGGGAAGGGAATTGTAAAAAGCTCGGGCGACTTTGGTATGCAGGGCGATCTCCCCTCCCACTATGAATTACTCGACTGGCTCTCGGTTGATTTTATGAATCATGGCTGGGATATGAAACGACTGGTAAAGCAAATGGTAATGTCAGCAACTTACCGGCAGTCGGCTGTAATCAGCGCGGATAAACTAAAAATAGATCCGGATAATAGTTTATTAACCCGCGGCCCCCGCTCTCGCCTTCCCGCCGAACTTATAAGGGATGTGGTGCTTGCCAGTAGTGGTCTGCTCACCAAAACTATAGGGGGGCCGAGCGTAAATCCATATCAGCCACCCGGCTTGTGGGAAAATGCTACTTCGGGGCGCGGCATACTCGCAAACTACAGACAGGTCCATGGGCCTAACCTTTACCGCCGCGGAATGTACACCCTGATTAAACGAACTGTGCCTCCCGTTGAGATGGCAATTTTTGACGCCAGCAACCGCGACCAGTGCGAAGTGAAAAGGTTGAGGACAAATACGCCATTGCAGGCGCTACTAATGATGAATGATCCTACCGTATTGGAAGCAGCGAGAGTTTTAGCTGCCAAACTATTACAGGAAAAGAGCACTTCAAAAGATAAAATATATAAAGCCTTTAGGCTGATAGTATGCCGTAAACCCGACGAAAAGGAACTTGCCATATTGAATGGTTATTATAATGATGAGCTAAAATCGATGGACAAAAAAACTGCCGCAAAAGTGCTGAACGTTGGCGAGTACCCGATACCCGAAAATTTAGATAAAGTTACCCTTGCGGCGATGATGAAAGTTGTTGATACAATTTATAATTTAGAAGAAGCAATAACAAAGACCTGATGGCTATGGAGAAAAATCTTTTAGAGCATGGCCTAAATATAAACAGGCGCCGCTTCCTTTCAAGGTTAAGCCTGGGGATAGGCAGCGTTGCCTTGGGATCATTGCTTATTCCCGATCTTTTTAGTGGGATTGGTTCGGATAGTGAAGCCGATTTTGTGCCTGGTATACCAAATTTTGCACCAAAAGCAAAACGGGTAATTTACCTTTTCCAGGATGGTGCACCATCGCAGCTGGAATCGTTTGACTACAAACCGAAATTACGGGAAATGATGGGACAGGAGTTGCCGCCTTCTGTTCGGGGCAACCAGATACTAACGGGAATGACAGCCCTGCAAAAATCGTTTCCGCTGATAGGTTCTTATTATGATTTTAAGCAATATGGCGAGTCAAGGGCATGGGTTAGCGATCTTTTTCCGCACATCGGTAAAATTGCCGATGATATATGCATCATCCGGTCAATGAATACGGACGCAATAAATCACGATCCGGCGTTGACGTTTTTGCAAACCGGGGCGCAACAGGGTAACCGCCCGAGCATGGGCTCGTGGGTTAGTTACGGCCTCGGCAGCGAGAATAAGAACCTGCCAGCATTTACTGTATTGCTGTCGAAGGGAAAGGGTAACGGGCAGGGCGTATACTCCAAATTGTGGAGCAATGGCTTTTTGGATTCCATACATCAGGGTGTGCAATTTAGCAGCGGTGAAAACCCGGTATTGTATTTAAACGACCAGGATGGGATAGACAAACGCGACCGTCGTAAAATGCTCGACAAACTTGCCGAGCTTAACGAAATATCGCACAAAGAATTTGGGGATCCTGAAATAACCGCCAAAATACAGCAATATGAAATGGCCTACCGCATGCAGACGGCAGTACCGGAGATTATGGATGTGTCAAAAGAACCGGATGATATCATAAAAATGTATGGGCCTGACTGTTTGGTGCCGGGAACTTATGCCGCAAATTGTTTGTTGGCGCGTAAACTTTCGGAAAATGGCGTCCGCTTTGTACAATTATACCACCAGGGATGGGATCAGCATAGCAACCTTCCGCATGAAATGGCGGGGCAGGCGAAAGATGTTGACCAGGCTTCAGCAGCCCTTGTTACCGACCTTAAACAACGCGGCCTGCTTGATGAGACGCTTGTAATTTGGGGCGGTGAATTCGGCCGTACCAACTACAGCCAGGGGAAACTCGAAAAAGACAATTACGGCCGCGACCACCATCCGCGCTGCTTTAGTATCTGGATGGCAGGCGGTGGCATTAAGCCGGGATTAGTCTACGGCGAATCGGATGAATTTGGTTATAACATTATCAAAGACCCGGTTCACGTTCATGATTTTCATGCTACGATTTTAAATCAATTGGGCATTGATCATAAAAAATTGACGTTTAAAAGCCAGGGGCGCAGGTACAGGTTAACAGACGTTGCCGGCAATGTGGTTAAGGGGATAATAAGTTAGTCGTCTGAATCAGGATTTTCAGGATTAAAGGATTTACGGGATGCTCACGACACAGCCATCGTGTAAATCTAAAAATCCTGAAAATCCTGATTCAGACAAAAAATAAACACAATGGAAAGAAGAGAATTCGTTAAACAGTCATCCATTTTTGCAGCAGGCTTTTTCATAGCTAAAGATATGCTTGTCAAAGATGATGGCCCAATCTATGGGCATAATGGCATGCGCTACCGGATGAATAAAAGCTGGAGCAAAGCCGATCCTTCCTATTACCCGGTAAATGACTGCCACGAAATGGTTCAGGATTCACAAGGACGTATTTTATTGCTGACCAATGAAACAAAGAACAACATATTGATCTACACCAAAACGGGCAGGTTGCTTGATAATTGGGGCCACGATTTTCCCGGCGGCCACGGGTTAACGCTATTTAATGAAAACGGCGCCGAATACCTGTTCATTACCGATATCCACAAGCACCAGGTTTATAAAGCGACTATGTTTGGCAAAATATTGCTAACTATCAACGTGCCGCTTGAGACAGGTGTTTATAAAAAAGAGGATGACTTTATACCAACGGAAACGACTATTGATACCAACGGCGATATTTTTGTCGCCGACGGGTACGGTTCACAATACATAATGCATTATGACAAGGATGGAAAATTATTAAACTTTTTTGGAGGGAGGGGCGAAGGTGACGAACACTTTGACAATGCACATGGCATTCTTATTGACCGGCGCAGCACTAAACCAACTTTGCTGATAACCGACCGCACCAGGCATTGTTTCAAGCGCTTTAGCATGGAAGGCAAGTTGCTGGACATAATAAAGCTTCCCGGTGCTTGTGTGTGCCGCCCGGTTATAAAGGGCGATCATTTATATGCCGCGGTGCTGCGGTCGCCAGATCTAAGTTTCGCGAATACAGGTTTTACCACAATTCTGGATAAGGACAATAAGGTTGTGTCAAACCTTGGCGGTACCGAGCCTATATATAAAGACGGCGTGCTTCAACCCATGGCACAAGCCGAAAAGATATTTTTAAACCCTCATGATGTTTGTGTTGATGATGATGAAAACTTGTATGTTGCGCAATGGGACTCAGGTAAAGTGTATCCATACAAATTTACAAGGGTATAATTTAAACTGTTCGGACTAGATGTTAAAAAGCCACCACAAAGGTTTTGCAGAGAACCTGTTATTTGCCCTCAATATTTTTATTATCTTTTTCCTTCTGTTTGGCGATGATATAGTTATCCCCGTATGGCTGCAACCGGTCGGCAGGCTGCATCCGCTATTGCTGCATTTCCCCATAGTAGTGCTGATCATGGCCGTAATACTTGAATTTTTCCGGTTTAAGGAGAGGTTTCGTACAGAGCGGCTCTATCACAACTTCACCACTTATCTTTGGCTCACCGGCGCTCTTTTCGCTGCGTTCACGGCCATTATGGGACTGTTTCTGGCTAAGGAACCAGGTTACGAAGGCGACACTTTACAATGGCACAAATGGCTGGGAGTAAGTATTGTTTTTGTTTCGACTATTATTTACTGGTGCCGAACTGCGGGATGGTACAACGTAAAAGTTGCCCGGTGGGGCGCTGCATTAGTTGTACTTTGCCTGGTTATTGCAGGGGATTTTGGCGCTAATCTGACACATGGAGAGAATTTTGTCCTTGCACCCGTTTGGCATCCCGAAAAGGAAAAAGTAGCTATTAATAAGGCTGTGATATTTCGCGATGTGATACGGCCTGTTTTTGAGGAGAAATGCACCAGTTGTCATAACCCCAATAAAACAAAAGGCGGCTTAATACTAACCGACGAAAGAAATGTACTAAAGGGCGGAAAAGACGGAAAATTGTTTGTCGCCGGCCAGCCACAGCTGAGTCTGCTGTTGCAGCGCATCCATATGCCCGAGGGTGAAAAAAAACACATGCCGCCGTCGGGTAAACCGCAATTAACTGCCGACGAACTTAATTTGCTTTACCTGTGGATTAAGGAAAATGCAGAGTTTGAGAAGAAGGTAATTGATATGCCTGAAAGTGATTCTTTACGGGTACTTGCAGCAACCTTTTTAAAACCTACTGAAGATACCGAAGAACAATACGATTTTGCTGCCGCCGATGAGAAAACGGTACAGAAACTAAATAATAATTACAGGGTAGTTTACCAGGTAGCTAAAGAATCACCGGCTTTAGGTGTGAATATCTATAACAAAAAAAGCTACCAACCAAAAGTTTTAGAAGAGTTAAGTGGTATAAAAAAGCAGATCGTTTCGCTTGATCTTAACAAAATGCCGGTAAAAGATGCGGAACTAAAAACCATTGCACAGTTTGAGAACCTGCGTTTCTTAAACCTGAACTTTAGCGATATCACAGGCGAAAGCCTAAAAGATCTGGCATCGTTAAAACATCTGAAAACACTCTCGCTGGCGGGTACAAGACTAAATCCGCAAGCCGTTAACCAGCTTGGTAAGCTAAGGAGTTTGACTAAAATAGCTTTATGGGATACCGGTTTATCGGACGCAGAAATAGCAAATCTTCAAAAAAACAATAAAAACATTCAATTTATAGCCGGGTTCAAGGACGACGGAAAACCTATTAAACTAAACCCTCCCCAGGTTAAAAACCCAAGCTATGTTTTTACCAGGCCGATATTACTGGATCTATCGCACCCGATAAAAGGCGTTAATATCCGTTATACAACGGATGGCTCCGATCCGGATAGCATTAAATCTATGCTATATAAGGCTGGGGTAATCATTGAACAAAACACAAACATAAAAGCAAAGGCCTATAAACCAGGCTGGATCGGCAGTGATATTGTACAGGCCAATTTTTACAAAAGCGCATATACCCCCGACAGCATATTTTTTGTAAACGGACCTAATGAAAAATATACCGCTGATGGCGCGAAATCGTTAGTGGATAAAGACCTTGGCGGCACTAATTTCGGTAACGGAAAGTGGCTGGCCTCCCAAAAGAATATGGAAATCGATATGCTTTTTACAAACCCTGTTGATTTGCATACCGTTACGTTAAATTGCATGCGGAATATTGGCAGCCAGATCTTTTTCCCGATAGCGGTGGAAATTTGGGGAGGCGCGGATAAAGATCACATGAAATTATTAAGCAACGTAAAACCACCCGTAGCATTAAAGGCCGACCCATTTACCGTTAAAGGAATGGATTGCAAACTGGCGATTAGCCGTCCGATATCTTGTCTGAAAATAATTGTAAAACCCATACAACAACTGCCGTCATGGGACCCCGTAAAAAAACAACCGGGATGGGTTTTTATGGATGAGATTTTCTTAAACTAATAATAGTCTCGCCTCACCCAACCCTCTTCGAGGGAGTGGAGTGGGCTAAAAAGTTTTGATTTATAAAAGAGCGCAGTTAAAGTCCTCTCCTTTGGAGAAGATTTAGGTGAGGCGAAAGAAGCAAGCAAATTTTTTGGATTAAGGAAATTATATCAAAAACACGTTAAACTAACCCATCTTTTAAAGCTACTTTTTCAGCCCGTAGAAATACGGATTTGGTTACGTAAAACTACGTATTATTTAGAACACGATATCGCACTGGTTGCGTTTTATATCTTGATAATGAGCAACATAAAATATTTTCAATAAGCTCGTACTCGCCATGGTTATTTTGAATTGTTAAATAATTAGCATAGTTTTATAAAGAACTACTTCGCTGAAACCTAACAATTTAGACACATGGAAACACAAAGAGAAAATCCGATAACCGGCAAAGAAGGCAGTCCTATTGAGCTTGATGTAGCTGCAAACTGGACAAAAAATTACAGGGATAAACATCCAAAAGAGACTATTTCACAATTTTTTGGAAAAGAAATCCTGGAAAAGATACTCACCCAGGAAAACTGTCTGGGTATTCGGTTTTATTATGCTTACGATAAACCGCTAAGCGGCTGGCAGCGGTGTACAATATCGATAGCTAATTTTATAACAAAAGTTATCGGGAATGTCGATGGTGAAAAACACCTGGTTATCGTTGGCGCTATGAGTGATGGCTCGGACCAAATTGCCGCAAAGCATTTTGATACTAATATGATGACAACTGCAAGCCCGTATACCGTTGCGCAGCTTTCTGCACCTTGCCCCGGTTCGCCAGGATGCCCCAAAAATGTATTGTCCGGCGATAATTGAATAATCTAATACCTATACAGCCATGTCCGGTGCTTATGCATTAAATATCGCCTCTTCAGTTTCCGGCATCCTTCCGGTATTAGCGGCGATATTTAATTATAAGTATCTCGACAAGATATTAAAAATAGCCGCCCTGTATTTTTTTATATCCAGTTTGTTTGATTGGGTATTGGAACTAACAAAATTAGGCGCGAAAAACAACTTGCCTTTTACACATCTTTTTTGTTTTATAAGCATTGTGTTTTTTGCTGCCATTTATTATCATGCTTTTTTTAATCCTCTTTTTAAGAAAATAGTGCTGATACTGGCGGCTATCGTATTTCTTATTGCGATATTTAATGTCGTATTTATTGAAAGCATATGGGAGTTTCCTTCCATATCAATGACCGTTTTGAGCGTACTGGTTATCTTTTTTTCTCTTGCATATTTTTACCAGCTGTTAAATCGCCAGGAGTTTATTCATATTGAAAAACAAGGGCTGTTTTGGATAAATGCCGGTGTACTGCTTTATTTTTCAATCAATTTATTTTTATTCATGCTTTTATCAAAGATCATCTCGTATAAGCATGAACAGGATTATTATATGATCCATATTATAGTCAACATTATAGCTAACGTTTTATATACAATCGGACTGCTTTGCAAACCCCAGAAAATGACCTCATACCAGTACTAATTATTGGCACGCTTGTAATTGTTGTACTTATTGTTTTTTTATTTCTTTTCGTGATTATCTATCAGCGAAAAATGATAAAGAACCAGGTAGAGTTGCGCAAACTTCACGATGAGAAGCAAACCGATTTACTCAATGCAGTTTTTGAAACCCAGGAAAGCGAAAGGAAGCGGTTGGCCGAAGACCTGCACGACAGCGTGGGCCAGGTATTATCAGCAATAAAATTAAACCTTCACCGGCTTGATAAAAACTGCGTCAATGAAACATCGCAACCACTCCTTGCTGATACCCGCAACCTTACCGACGAGTGCCTGGTTGAGATCCGCAATATTATTCAAAACGTTTTGCCGCCTGTACTCACAGATTACGGTTTGACGGAGGCCCTGGAAGGCTTGTGCATTAAAATAGAGCAGACAACTGGAGTTAAGGTAATTTTTAAAAAAAACCTGAAGGAGATACGATTTCAATCGGAAATTGAACTTGCATTCTACCGCATTGCACAAGAGTTGTTCAGTAACGCCATCAAGCATTCGGAGGCCACGGTAATAAATTTAACGCTCACCGAAGATAAGGGATGGCTGCTAATGGAGTTTAAGGATAACGGGAAGGGGTTCGATAAAGAAAAAATTAAACACGGTTATGGGCTAAAAAACCTCGAAAGCCGGGTGCAACTTATTAATGGAGAGATAAAAATCCACACAAGGCCTCAAAATGGCACAATTACTGTCATTAAGGTAAAAATGGCATAAAGGCGTTTAGCTATTTTAGTTATATTTATCGACTCTCTGCTATGCCGTATGAAAAAAATCAATTTAGCTATCGTAGATGACCATAAGATATTTAGAAATGGTTTGAAAGCTACGCTTGAGGAATGTGCCGATTTCGAACTGGTGCTCGAAGCCTCTAATGGTAAACAACTCATAGGTTTGCTCACTGAAGTAACTCCCGATGTAATATTAATGGATATTAAAATGCCCGAAATGGACGGCATCCAAACGACGGCGGCGGTTAAGCAGTTGTATCCTCAAATTAAGGTACTGGCGCTTTCTATGTTCAATGAGGATAAATACATTATTGATATGATGAAGGCAGGTGCGTCGGGTTATTTGCTCAAAAACGCGGAGCCGGAAGAGATTATAGAAGCAGTTTCGACAGTTTACGAAAAGGACTATTATTTTAACGAAAACCTCTCGGTAACACTGATAAAACAACTAAATGTTAATACCAAACAGGTAAACCCCGGCCAGCACCTGGCAGATTTTAACGAACGCGAAATTGAAGTGCTAAAACTGGTTTGCCAGGAATGCTCGAACCATGAAATTGCCGATAAAATGTTTTTGAGCGTGCGTACTGTTGAAGGTTACCGTGCCCGCCTGTTCGAAAAAACCAAGTCAAAAAACCTGGTCGGCCTAGTTATTTTTGCCATAAAAGCGGGGATTATTAACGTGTGAAAGAAGTCGGAGATCAGATGTCGGAAGTCAGAACTAGTGGATGAATAACATTCACCCGGCTCAAAATTTCTGACCTCCGACATCTGACCTCACTCCCCCTCCTCACACTTCCTCAGTAATTTTTTCGCCTATCTGCTGGCGCCACATGGCATAATATAGCCCCTTTTGCGATATAAGATCAAAGTGCTTGCCTGATTCGATAATACGCCCCTTTTCAAGCACATAAATATGATCGGCATGCATTATGGTCGATAAGCGGTGAGCTATCAATATGGTGATCTGGTTTTCCAGTACCGAAACGTCGCGTATAGTTTCGGTAATTTCCTCTTCTGTGATGGAATCAAGCGAGGATGTTGCTTCATCAAACACCAAAATATCGGGTCTGCGCAGTAGGGCACGTGCAATAGATAATCGTTGTTTTTCGCCACCCGACACTTTCACGCCGCCCTCGCCAATAACTGTGCTAAGTCCTTTGTCAGCCCGTGCAAGCAAGGTTTGACAGGCTGCCCGTTCCAATACTTCCATACACTCTTCGTCGGTTGCGCCGGGGCGTACAAACTGCAGGTTTTCGCGGATGGTGCCCGAAAACAGCTGAGTATCCTGTGTAACAAAGCCGATCTTTTCGCGCAGCTGGTCCAGGTCAATTTCCTTACTTAAAATGTTATTGTATAAAATATCACCTTCTTTCGGCTGATAAAGTCCCACCAGCAATTTAACCAGTGTAGTTTTCCCCGACCCCGACGGCCCCACAAAGGCAATGGTTTCGCCGCTTGTGGTTTCAAAGCTGATATTGTTCAGGGCGTTGCGGTTTGCCGTTAAATGTTTAAAGCTAACATTATCAAAAGTGAGGGTGTCTATTTTTTCGAGCAATACCGGTTTTTCAGGCTTTGGATCGATAGGGATGTTAAGAATACCCTCAAAATTACCAAGCGATACCTGGGCCTCGCGCCATGATTGTATTACAGTGCCCAATTCCTGCAAAGGGTTAAACAGAAAGAAGGAGTAAAACAAAAACATAAAATAACTTCCCGGTGATAAAGTCCCTTTGAAAATAAGCATGAGCAGGAGCACAACCATTATGCTTCGCACAAGGTTTATTACTGTACCCTGTACAAAGCTCATACTCCGCACATATTTTACTTTTTTTAATTCAAGTTCAAGTATTTTATAGGTGGTACTGTTTAATCTTTCTATTTCCTGTTTTACCAAGCCCAAACTTTTAACCAGCTCTATATTCCGCAATGATTCGGTGGTTGAGCCGGCAAGTGCTGTAGTTTGCGACACGATTTTTGTTTGTATGGTTTTTATCCGCTTGCTTAAGGCCATGCTTACAAACATAATAACCGGGATAGCGCCAAAATAAACAAGCGTTACCATATAGTTTACTTTTATCGAAATCACTATCACAAAAATCATCCCCACCAGGCTCACAAAAAGTACGCCGATAAAAGAAGTTATAAAAGCTTGACAGTCCAGCCGCACTTTTTGAAGTATCCCCAAAGTTTCGCCG
>DASXMZ010000493.1:0-6594 GCA_036495385.1 Mucilaginibacter sp.
CACCTCACCATTTTTCGCATCAGAAACTTTGCCTTTTATTGTTTGCGCGTTTGCAATCGCCGCCCAGCAAATAAAAAATAGAATTAATAAACCAGATTGTTTAAGGCTAAGTAGTATAAGTTTCATCAATAGTTTAAGTAAATTAGTTTTAACAAATTGTATTAAGGAGGTTAGGCTGATCAACCTCAAGGCCATGTTCAAAAATTAGGGGAGGTGGAATTTTTAAAACCGTTGCTGTTTGTCCGATCCCGACGGCGTCAATTCCTGCGGTGATTGCTGCCAGATTTCTCGAAAATAGCCAGAATAAAGCGGTTTTGAATCAAGTGATATTGTAATTGAGGGGGTATTAATTTGTTTCATTGAAACTTGTTTTTCCGCAAAGAAACCGTACCAATTCTGTAGAAATTCTGGAGGAAAAGTTAGGCAGGAAACAGTTAACTCAATGATTTCCTTAATTTAACATTGGCGGGGAAAAAGGCCAAAAATCCGAAGCATTGTTAATCATTTATTAACAAAATAGCATCAAAAACTAAACGTGATATTCAATGTTAATTTTCTGTGCCGCACTATAAAAGTTAGTCGCGGTCTCAGGTGCTAAAAAGATTAAAAGTTATTACTTTCAAACAATTCAAAGCTATACTCATTACCTAAAATTTTGAGTAAATTTGAACGATGAAGATTAAAATCCTGGCGTTCGGAATTTCAAAAGAAATATTCAATGGTTCGTCGGTGCAATTAGAAATTCCGAATGATGCAACTGTTTATAATTTAAAATATTTATTGGAGCAACAGTATCCGCGTCTTAAACAGCTGGCCTCGTATATGGTGGCCGTTAATAACGAATATGCTCTGCCGGGTGATGCTATTCATGAGCGTGATGAGATAGCCATTATTCCACCGGTGAGTGGGGGATGAGCGTTGGCCGCCGCCTTAATTTTCACCAAATCAATTCCTAACTCTGCAACCAAGCTAGTCCTTCCTTCCAATGGTTGCTTTTTTTCCACTCAACGATCGCAATAAGACCATTTTTTGCATTCACAATAAACTCATAGTTTAGATATCATGACCAATTTACTGTTTTACAAAGTTTTATAATTTCATATCAAAATAAAACTTTGTCATAAAGCTCAATTGTTTATCTGGTTTTATGAATTATGGTCACATCTACGCAAACTTTAAAGTGTAGAGTTATATAATTTACATAACATATTCTTTATAAACTAGTTATATATTTAATATAATAATTAATTTTGTCATATGGCTCACATATAAAAGAGATTATTTTAACATTTAAGCTAACCTTTGCTAATAAGGTTGGTTAAAAATAACCACACCGGTTATATATAAGATCAATAAAACATCGCCAATAGAATCCTCCGGGTAATCATCATTTCAGCCATCAAAGCTTTACTTTCAGGCAGACACTAATCTGAAAAAGATCAAAAAAATATTTTTCAAAAAATTTCATTTTCTAAAAATTAGTTCTTTTATTTGTCTACGTCAATTGTCGTACGCCAATAAGGGTAGATAAATTTTTCTAACCCAATTTTCGTAATAATCAAACTATACAATGAAAGAAACAAAACAAATTCAGCCTACCAACGCCGAACTGGAAGTGCTGGAAATACTGTGGCAGAAAAAGAAGGCGAGCGTTAGAGAAGTGTATGATACCATTTTATTGAATAAAGAATGTGTTTATACTTCCACATTAAAAATTATGCAAAAGATGCAAACCAAAGGATTAATAGGACGAACGGTGGATAATCAAAAGCATGAATATTATGCCTTAGTGGAAGAAGCCAATGTGCGCAACACTTACGTACAGGACATGATCAATAAATTTTTTAAGGGCTCCTATTCCAACCTGGCGCTTCATGCTCTGGGCAATTCTGAAAAAGGTAAAAATGTGGACGAATTAATTGAACTGGTTAATAAATTAAAACAAGACAAAAACTAAGATCATGAAAATCACAGAGTGGCTAAACACAGAAATGTTAAGGGTGATAGGATGGTCTATCATACATTCCATATGGCAGTTTTCAATCTTTTTCGCCGCGCTAAAAGCTTTGCTATTACTCATCAGTAAAAACAACTCGCGGCTCCGATATTTCGTTGCCATTGCTTTTTTAACCGGAGCGGTTGTTTGTTCTGTTTTCACTTTCAACCGCGAATACAAATTATTGTTCGGTGAACAAATGCAATCTCTTGCCGGCGCAACAAATACTGTAAAAAGCGGCACATCGGTCAAATTCACTGCTGGCACCCCCTATTCTGTTGTACTCTCCCCCGCAGCGACAATTTTGGATTTTTTAAATGGCGTCAGTCCGTATTTAACGTTGGGCTGGATAATCGGGATGATATTATACCTGGCGAAAATCGTAAACGGAGGCTTCTATTTAAACTCTTTAAGAAAATTACCAGGTGAGGAGTACCCGAAAGTCCGTGAAAAGTTGAAAGAACTTTCCGGTAAAATGCAGATCAGTAAAAATATAAAACTGATTATTAATAATGCTGTGTTTGAGCCATTGACTTTTGGGCATCTTAAACCGATAATACTACTGCCCTGCGGTTATATAGCCAAAGTGCCGATGGAACAACTGGAAATGATACTGGCGCATGAATTAGCCCACATAAAGCGTTACGATTACCTGGTTAACCTGCTGCAGGCTGCGCTGGAGGCAATTTATTTTTACAATCCATTTTTTACTGCAATGTCAGCCATTATAAGGAATGAAAGGGAATTTTGTTGTGATGATATAGCCGCGGAAACTTGCGGAAATAAAAGAACAATGGCTATTTCACTGGCAAATTTAAAGGTTATGATTAGCCGCCCCGATTTAACTTTAGCAGCTGCACCCAAAAAGAGCGTCCTTTTTGAAAGGATCATCAGGTTGACAGAACCATATTCAAGGCCGAAATCATCGCTTAAAAACGCCACCTTTACGTTCCTGCTGATTGCTTTTACGCTGTTGTTTTTAACGAAATGTGTATACGATCATAGTAAAAACGATAAGCTCCCGACCACCTCGGATGCAATTGAACAATTGCTCACCGATAACCAGGCTAATTACAAGGAGCAGCTTTTTGTTTATGAGAAAGCAGGCCAAAATCACGAAATATTTTTGGTTTCGACTGTCGACGGAGCACCTGTGTACGCTTATCTCGATGGAGAGCGCATTTCACAAAGCCAGCTTAAACAGATAACGGACGTAATGAAGCATAAACGTAATATAACCATGGCTGAAATACAAGCCTTTCGACAGGCTGAATCAAAAAAGGGCATTGAGAACTCGCAGGAAGTTAGAGCCAATCAGCATTCGAAGATTTATGTTGAAACGGATTCCCTTAACAAGCTAATAAAGCAAACGGAGGCGGATTTAACCACCCATTATTCAGCTAATCGGCAAAAGCAATTACAGGAGTTAAAAAAACAGGTCGATATAAGGAATAGGCAAGAGGTAGCATTATCGATGGCGGAATATCGCGCTGAAATAAAGATGATCCCGGTGGACGTAAAGCTCCATGTGCTGCTCACAAAAATTATTGCCCAAAAGGAATATACACCGGATGATAGAAAAGAGCTAAATGACCTGGCAAGGAAAAGGCAGGGGATTTGAAGGTAAGATAAAGTGACCGGGGTAGCTGGAATTACTTTTTCAAAGCTTAATTTTGTAACTGTACTTTTATGCAACTCAATTCTAACGCTTGAACACGGAAATCAAAATATCCCCCGCCCCTCTAAACATCCAATCTGCTATCAATTGGATCATGTCGCCGGAATCGGGAGGCATTGATGTGTTCATTGGGACGGTGCGAAATTCCACCGAAGGCAAGCGGGTAGTGAGGCTGGAGTTTGAGGCTTATGAGCCTATGGCCGTTGCCGAACTGGAAAAGATCATAAGCCAGGCGATGGATAAATGGCCCGTACAAAAAGTGCTGGTACATCACCGCATCGGAGCATTGACGATCGGAGAAGTGCCAGTAATTATTGCAGTATCCGCAGCCCACCGCGCGGCGGCTTTTGATGCCTGCCGGTATATTATTGATACCCTGAAACAAACGGTACCGATATGGAAAAAAGAAATATTTGAAGATGGTGAAGTATGGGTTGCAGCGCACCCCTGATAAAGTCAAAAGTCAAAATTAAAAGTCAAAAGCTGGTTCGGCTATCAGGTAACATCCGTAAAATAAAACAACATGATCAAAGAGATTCAGTTGCACTCCATACTTACCTGTCCGGAGTGTGGGCATCAAAAAAAAGAAACCATGCCGACAGATGCATGTCAGCACTTCTACGAATGTGAAAACTGTCATACAAACTTAAAACCTCTTGCAGGTGACTGCTGTGTGTTTTGCAGTTATGGAACAGTAAAATGTCCCTTCGTCCAACAGGGTATATCTTGCGGCAGTTAAATAATAACGTTGAATACGATTCCTCTGCAACCAATCCCTGATCTGGTTGAGTTCACAGGTGTAAGTACCAAATTCTCCGCACACCTGATAAGGTCACGTGTCTTAGGTACGAAACATGCCCGGTGGAAGCCATGCAAAACGCCTTATTTTTTTGACTTTTTAATTTTGACTTTTGCCTCAACCCTCCAACCAGGCTTTCAAGCCTCCATCAAGGGAAAACACATTGGCATCCGGAAAATTCTTTTTGATGGTTTTTACCGCTTCAGCACTTCTCTTTCCAGAGGCGCAGTACAGTACCGCTTTTACATTTATATCTTGCTTTTTAATATAGGAGTAGAGCTGATCTAACGGAATGTGTTTACCGCCTATGTTAAACTCTTCACGCTCTTCGTCGGTCCGAATGTCTATTAGCTCAAGGAAGTTTTCTGCAAGTTCCTTTTTAAGATCAGCAACAGAGATTGAAGGGATGTTTATGGTTTCAACCAACCTGTTAATATGTGTTTGGGTGACGTCGCCGATTTTTATGACCCTGTTTTGCAGCGTTTGGACATCAAAAATTAAAACTTTTCCTGCAAGTAATTCACCGGTTTGGGTGATATATTTTATTACTTCATTGGCCTGGATGCAACCGATAATTCCTGCCAGCGTTGGTATAACACCGCCCTCTGCACAATCTGGTATTTGGGCAGCATCAACCTTTGGGAAAAGATCGCGGTAGTTAGGACTTTTAGCACCATAATCATTTACCAAATTCCAGACAGCTACTTGCCCCTCATACTGATAAATTGCTCCGTATACAAGGGGTTTTCCGGCAATTACGGCTGCGTCGTTCAGCAAATAACGGGTGTCAAAATTGTCCGTACAATCAACTATCATATCATACCCGGCAATAAGTTCCATTACATTTTGCGAGGTGATACGTACTTCATGCGCCACCAATTGAATACCGGGGTTTTGCTTTTGCAAACGTTCGCAAGCCAAAGCTGCTTTCTTTTTGCCGGCATCAGCCGGCCCATACAATATTTGCCGGTGCAAATTACTGGTGGTAACCGTATCAAAATCGGCAATACCGAGGGTACCGACGCCGGCCGCGGCCAGGTATTGCGCGGCAGGGCAACCAAGCCCCCCTGCTCCCACTATCAGCACTCTTGCGTTTTGTAATCGCTCTTGCGTTTTTTCACTGAAACCAGGTAATGCCATCTGGCAGCTGTATCGTAAGAAATCAGGATTCATTGTGCAGCCTCTTTTTGATGCAATAAAAGCTTAATTTTTTCCAATTCTTCGGGTGTATTCACATTCGTCAGATCATCTGATTTTGGAGCAGTTAACAACGTTATTTTACTATTTATTAAAACCTTACGCGGACAGGAATATCCCTGCGACAAAAATGAAAGCAATACCGGGTAACTTTTGGGTTCCCAAATGGTTATTAACGGTTCAGGAAAGTCATCGAACGAGCTTTGATAAGCTGTTGCGATACTAGCAGTATTACGGTTATCAATTAAATGCTGCAAGGTTGATTCACTTAGCAAGGGCAGGTCGCATGCAACCACCAGCCATGCGCTATCGGGGTTGTGACGAAACGCAGATAAAATAGCCCCGAATGGCCCCAATCCTGTAAAAGTATCTGGAAGGCTTGCATACCGTTCGTCAATGTCTTTTTGTTGTTCCTGCCTGCACGAAATAAACATATCGCCGCAAAAGGTTTTTAACATATCAGCTATGTGGTAGCGCTGCTCCTTTCCATGCAGGTTAACCTGGCCTTTATCAAAACCCATGCGCTCGCTTTTTCCACCTGCCAGCACCAAGCCATTGAGGATTGGTTTTGCCAGCTGCATTTTGTTTTCAAAAAAACCAATGATCTTTTCGGTTTCATCTATGTGGTAGATCGGCAACTGTTGCCAGTTAGGAATAGCGTCCTTTATAAAATCAAAAACATCCGCTGCGCCTTCAGCCAGCAAAATCATTTGAACATTGGTCAGTTGCTCTATTCGTTTTTGAAGGGATGCTTTTTTGCTTTCGCAGATAATAACCACCTGCGCCTTAGCCTGCTGATGGTTGCCGTTAACCAGTACCAAATCAGCGCCCACGAAAACCTCTCTTAATTTAAAAGCATTAAAAGCTGAATTATAATTTAGCTGACTATAATTTACCTGGTCGGTATATTCCAATGCCGCTCCG
>DASXMZ010000494.1:0-5719 GCA_036495385.1 Mucilaginibacter sp.
ACCGATAACCGGGGCTAAGCCAATTGTGGTGGCAATATTTATCGTAACGTGGAAAAATATAACCGATGCCACACCATAACCGTAAATCCTGGAAAACGGCGATCGCTGCCTTTCGGCAATATAAATTACACGCAAAACTAAAAATAAATACAAACCTAAAACCACCATCGAACCTACAAATCCCCATTCTTCCCCAACTGTACAAAAAATAAAATCGGTGCTTCTTGCGGGCACGAAGGAATACTTGGTTTGGGTACCGTGCAGGTAACCTTTCCCCCAAAACTTGCCGGAACCTATAGCTATTTTTGACTGGTTTACATTATAGCCCTTACCCCTTAAATCGGTAGTAATGCCTAACACCAAGTCTATACGAACTTTTTGATGCGGTTTCAAAAGATGGTTATAAATAAACTTCACGCTAAAAACAAATGCGACGCAAATGGCCAAACCCGTAAGCAAGGTCATTACAAGTTTTTTATTTCTTTTGATTATTAAAATGAGAATAAAGGTAAGCACGCATATTACGGCAACTACATATAAAGGACTGTATAAAACTGCTGCTAAAAAAAGTGCAATAAATAAACCGCTTATAATTAGCGCATAGGGAGAAAGCCCTTCACGGTATAAGACAAAAATGAGCGAGTAAAAAACCAGTGTTGAACCCATATCCGGCTGCAACAATATCAGCACCATGGGAAATCCAATTATTGCTATCGCTATAAAGAAGGATCGTAAGTCTGAAATTTTTACATTGGTGCCGCTCAAATACCTGGCTAAAAGCAAACAGGTGGTAAATTTCGCAAACTCAGACGGCTGCAGCCTGAACCCGCCGCCCAACGATATCCAAGCCTGGTTACCACCAACATTTCGTCCTACAACCAACACCAGTATCAATAGAAATATCGATACTCCATAAAACGCAGGCGCCAGTGCGGTAATGAACCTGCTTTCGAGCAATAAAATTACTATGCCTACAAAGATTGACACAATTATGAAATAAAACTGTTTGCTATAATCAGTTCCACCATCAAAAATACTTGGGTGTCTTTCATCAAGAACTGCAGCATGAATATTAAACCAGCCAATAGTGCATAAGGCCAGGTAAATGAATACCGTTATCCAATCGACATTAAAAAAGAAACTGCGCTGGTTATTATTTATCATTTTCTTTCTGAAGCTCTTTTGGCGAGGTTCTTCTGTTTAAGTAATTCGTTTCTTTTTGTTATTATTCTAAGAACAGAGTCCCTTTTGAATTTCTTAATACTATCCTGCCTGGTCAATAATTTTGATTTAAGGATGATATAGCTGTTTATTTCAGGAAGTTTATTAGCGTTTATAAATTCCTGCGGTGTAATTCCTGACTCACGCTGTGAAACACTGCCTTTTAAATATTTTTCAACAACAAAGCTTGCAATAGGCGCCGCCCAATGCGCTCCTTCACCCGAGTTTTCAACTATTACGGCTATTGCTATTTTAGGGTTATCGCGGGGGGCAAAAGCAACAAATACAGAGTGAGCCTCACCGTGATTATTCTGCGCCGTACCGGTTTTTCCGCACATTACAATTCCCGGTATTTTTGATCTTATAGCTGTTCCATCCTCAACAACAGCCTGCATCCCATTTATAACAGGTTTAAAATATTGGGAATCGATCCCAACATAATTTCTTTCGGTGTACTCCGGCTTAATAATATTTTTTGCGCCGATAGCTTTAATCAGGTGCGGTTTATAGTAAAAACCGCGATTAGCAATTATACACTCGATATTGGCCAGTTGCAGAGGTGTGGCCTCCAATTCACCCTGTCCAATTGCAAGTGAAACAACCGTACTTGAGCGCCATCTGCCGGGTTTATAAATATTATCGTAGTGGAGTGGCGTCGGTAAATTACCCCGGCCTTCGCCGGGCATATCCAGGCCGAGTTTTGACCCGAGCCCAAATTTATTTACCCTGGTGCGCCAATCAGTAAAAGTGGCCTCCGTTTCTTTTGCTCCGTTACGATCAATCAGTTTTTGAAAAACCATCATAAAGTATCCATTGCAGGATCTGGCAACCGCACTGCTTAAGTTTACCAGCCCATGCGCCTCGCCGTTATTACATACAATTTTGCGATTACCTGCGTAATAATAACCAGGGCAGAAGTAACTAGTGGCGGGTGTAATCACGTCCTCCTGTAACGCAATAAGAGCGCTTAGTGGTTTAAAGGAGGATCCGGGCGGATATTTTGCCTGTATAGGCCTTATAAAAAACGGATTGTAAGGATTTGCATATAGAGCTGCTGCATTGTTACCGCGCTCACGGCCCACCATCAGGTTTGGATTATACGTAGGGCTGCTCACATAACAAAGTATTTCGCCGGTTGTAGGTTCAATAGCAACTATACTGCCCACCTTATTTTGCATCAGCTGCTCACCAAATTTCTGGATATTTATGTCTAATGATGACGTCAAACGTTGCCCTGCTACCGCAGCCGTATCGTATAAACCGTTTGCATAATGACCCTGGGGTTTATTTCGCGAATCGACCATCAAAATCTCAACCCCCCTTTGTCCGCGCAAAACCGGTTCATACGATTTTTCAACTCCAGTAACGCCAATGTAGTCGCCGGAGTGGTAGTATCCATTCGCACGTTTTATATCCCGGTCGGTGACCTCGCCAATGAAACCCAAAAACTGCGCAGCTACTGAGTCGGGATAAGTGCGCAAATACCTGGTTGATGAATAAAACCCCGGAAATTCAGATAACCGCTCCTGCAATGATGCATAATTTTGTTCGGAAATTTGCTTTTCGAAAACTGAAGCAGAATTAGGTGAATATTTTACGGCTTTGTTCCAGCGTTTATCAAACGCAGGTCTATCAATACCTAAAAGTTTACAAAATTCAACAGTATCAAATGGTTTAACCTCTTTGGGTGTTACCATAATATCATAAAAAGGTTCGTTCTGAACAAGAATTTTTCCATTCCGGTCTAAAATAGGCCCTCGTGCGGGATATTTTACCACTTGTCGCCGCACATTGTTGCTGGCATAAATCGCGTAACGATCATCGATTATCTGGATATAAAACAGCCTCGCCAGAAGAATAATTAAAATAGTAATAAAAATTCCTGATATAACGTACCGCCGTTCAAAAAAACTGTTCATTTACGCTCTTTCCTTCTGAAAAATAACAAACTCGAAATTATTATTAAAAACACCGTAAACATTGAACTAAATATTAGTCTGCCTATTGTGTATTTTAATTCTGAAAAGCTAAAGGCTTCAAGGCTGAACAAAAAGAAATGGTGAATAAAAGTGAGGATTATGGTATACGTAAAAAACCATCTGAAACCCATTATGCTCAAGGTTGGTTCGGGCTCATTGTCAAAGCCCTCCTTCTGAACGGTAATGCTTATAAATAAAACCCTTACTATTGCCAGTACAACGCACGCAGCGGCATGAAGACCCGGCGTGTCGTAAAAGGCATCAATTGTAAGACCTAATAAAAACGATGAGCCAAATAAAACGAGGTTAGGTGTTTCGAAGGGTAATAATAAAATAAATATTATATAAAAATATGGGGTGGAAAGGTTGTAGAGCGTTACATTTTTAAGCAGAAAAATCTGTATAAAAATCACCAAAAAGAACCTTAAAACGTTAATTGCAAAACTTTTATTCATCCTTTTTCCGCTGCGCCTCCAGTCCCGCCTGTTCTTGCGCAAATTTGTTTTCTACCACATCAACATATTCCAATTTGCTAAAATCAACCGCAAGTGTTACTTCCATGTTTAAAAATACACCCCCGGCTTTTGTATGAAGATTGCTGATTTTTCCAATTGGTATCCCTTCCGGAAAAAGCGAGTAACCTGACGTTACCACCAATTCGCCCAATTTTGGCAATGCATTATTAGATACGTCTTTCAGTACAGCCTTATGAGGGTTAAAATCATCACCCCACTCAATATATCCAATTTGCTTGTCATCTGCCAGCATCGCACTAAACTGTGAATCCTTATGCAATAACGACTGAACCACGGCAAAATGATCAGACACGAAAACCACCTTTCCAACAACTCCTAAATTGCTCATAACTCCCATTCCTTTTGCAATACCGTGTCTGCTACCCCGGTTAATTGTAATATAATTATTGGCATGATTAACCGAGTTATTAATTACTTTGGCTGTTATATATTCATATTGCTGCTTATATACCGAATCTGTTGCTTTTCGCTTATGTATAGTGTCGACGTAAAACGACGATTTAAGCTGATTGCGTAAATGCGTATTTTCCTTGGCCAAACTATCATTAACATCATTTAACGACAAGTACCGGTAAAATTCATTTATACGCACATATAAGTTTCCGGTTACCTCATTTGAAGAATTAATAAAAGAGGCTTTTTGAAAAGAATTGTATTTAACAAAAATTACGAGGGAGCACACCTCAAAAATAAGAAACAAGAAGAATGCGTTGTACTTAGTTATGAATACCAGGAGGTTACGCATGGGGTGAGTTGTGAATGGTGAATGGTGAGTTATAAACAATGGTGGCTCCAAACACTACCCACTATTCACAACTCACCACTGACTAACTTATTGCATTAAAAATTTAAAATTACCAATATTTTTAAGCGCTGTACCTGTTCCCCTTACTACAGCCCGCAACGGATCTTCTGCAACATGCACCGGTAGTTTGGTTTTCGCTGCAATGCGTTTATCAAGGCCGCGTAATAAAGCCCCGCCACCGGTTAAATAAATGCCGGTTTGATAAATATCTGCCGACAATTCCGGAGGGGTTATTTCTAAAGCCTTTAGGATCGCTTCTTCTATCTTGGAGATAGATTTATCCAGGCAATGTGCAATTTCCGAGTAGGAAACCATTATCTGTTTAGGCACACCGGTCATAAGGTCGCGACCCTGAACCGCAAAATCACCCGGAGGATCTGCCAGTTCCGGCAATGCGGCCCCAACTTCAATTTTAATTTTTTCAGCGGTGCGGTCACCAATCATAATATTATGCTGGCGGCGGATATATTGTACTATATCAGAGTCAAAGTTATCACCTGCAACGCGTATGGATTGATCACAAACGATACCGGATAAAGCTATAACCGCAATTTCGGTTGTACCACCGCCAATATCAATGATCATATTTCCCATGGGCTCCTCAACGTCGATACCAATACCAACAGCAGCTGCCATAGGTTCGTGAATAAGGTAAACCTCTTTGGCTCCGGCAATTTCAGCGGAGTCGCGTACGGCGCGTTTTTCAACTTCGGTAATGCCCGAGGGAATACAGATTACCATCCGCAACGATGGGAAAAACCATCCTTTACCCTGGTTAATCATTTTAATCATACCGCGTATCATGTGTTCAGCAGCATTAAAATCTGCAATTACACCATCTTTTAAAGGACGTACGGTACGAATATTATCATGCGTTTTACCTTCCATCTGCATGGCTTGCCTGCCAATTGCGATTACCCTGTTTGTTTGCCTGTCAAAAGCAACAATCGAAGGTTCGTCAACTACAACTTTATCATTATGTATAATGAGGGTGTTCGCGGTACCTAAATCAATAGCAATTTCTTGTGTAAAAAAGTTAAATAAACCCATTTGCTTGTTAAATCAAAATAATTTTAAAGTTAATAACGGCGGCTCTAATTTCACGAATTTAGCCTAATTAAAGCGAATCAAACAAAATTATATTGCCCAAAAACGATTTAATTTTTTTACGTATTTTT
>DASXMZ010000495.1:0-9178 GCA_036495385.1 Mucilaginibacter sp.
TTTTGGAGTAGGAAATATTTTTAAAGTGCTGAGGGTCGATTTGGTTAGGCGCTTCAGCTATCTTGATCACCCCGGTGCACCTGAATGGGGAGTAAGGGCCAGGGTAAAATTTGATTTTTAATTTTTGTAAACCAAGTTGACTATTTATTCGTTACAGCAAATACAATTAATTCAATTATTTCGTTTTAATTAAATAAAATAATACCCCTATAAAGATGGAAACACAAGATTGTAACAGCCACAGAGCAGCTATCAGGCTTGTATATTTATTAAAGCGTTTCATGGATGAGTGGAACGAAAAGAAGTTATGTCGGTTAAGTTATCCCGGCTTTAATTATGCGCACCTGCCCTTATTTATGTCCATCGGAACTTCGGCGATATCAAACAATGAGGTTGCTAATAAACTTAATGTCTCTAAGCAGGCTTCGAGCAAAATTATAAAAGAGCTCGAAGCAATAAATATGGTAAAAAGCGAAAAAAGTCCGTCGGATGCACGGGCCGTTACGCTTATGCTCACCGATGAAGGCGAAAAATACTACAACTATGTTGTTTCCCAAATAAACCTGCTCGAGGAAAAGTATAAAAAACTTGTTGGAGCAAGAAACTATGAAATAGCAATTGATGTAATGTTAAAGCTCGTTGATTTTCACGAAAAACAAAATGTTGGAGCTGAAGTGAACTAACCTTGATCTTTTTCCAGCCAGAATTGCTATAAAACTTTTATATTGGGAGGAGATATAATATAAAACTGGAAATCAATAAATTAAAATGCCTGAAAGGTTTGTAAATACCAGCTCCATCGTTACCAAAATATGGGGAAAGGCCGACACCGTACTTTTCATATTTGCCGGTGCGGCAGCAGAATTTGCATTAAATAAAGCAGTGGATTGGCTTTATTTTACTGGTCGCCTGCCCGCTGACCCGTTGGGCAGACTGTTCTCAACAGTAGTTTATGCGCGCAGAATTATTTTTTCAGAACAAGAGGCTGCAATCAAAGCTATTGATCAAATTACTGCAATTCATAAGGATGTGGAGAAAAACCGTGGCTCGCAAATACCCGACTGGGCCTATCGGGACGTATTATTTTTGCTGATTGATTATTCTATCCGCTCGTTCGAACTGCTGGACCGGCAGTTAACATTACAAGAAAAGGAAGAAGTTTTTGACGTTTTTAATCGCGTGGGTATACGTATGCAATTGCAGGGATTGCCAAATAATTTCCAGGAATGGGAAGCCATGAGGAAAGATCATCTGCAGGAAAATCTTATTTGCAGCGAGTTTTCTGTTGATCTGTTCAAAAAATACAAAGAGCACCTGGGCACAGCCAGGTATACAATTCTAAAGCAGGTGCAAATACTCCTCGTCCCAGGCAGGGTAAAAGAGTTGCTCCCATTCGCCGAATTTTCGTGGTTAGCCCAGGTATTAAAACTTTATAAAACTTTTCGGCGGGCAAAAATGGAAAGCCTATTTAGAAATGCCTTACTCCCATTGGCGTATAAAACCCAAATAAAGGAGTTGGATGTTAGTTTTTAGCTGTTAGCCTTTAGCTGTTGGCTATTAGCCAGCAACGGCAAATAGCTAATAGCTAAAGGCTAATGGCTTCCCGCTTACCAGCCAGAACCTTTTTTAGCTGTTCCGTTTTTAATGTGTTCTTCAGCAGTTGCTTTGCCCATTATTGCAGCCATTTTATTGCCTGCACTGTCTTTTCCTGTTGCAATATATCTTCCTGATTTTACATCAATAACAGGATCGATCATTGGTACATCTTTAGTTTTTGTTTTTACTGAATAAGCAGTAATACCCTTTGTTGTTGCCATGGTGATTTGTTTTTTTAGTTAACCTTTTGTCTTTTAATTTGTTTTAAATTGGTTTTCTCAGTTATATTTCATTAAAGATATTTAATAAACCATAACAAGCTGGCAAGATATGTAATTAAGCTTAACAAACAAGCGGTTTTATTTAAATGTTGTTAACAATGAATCAACAGCTGCAACTAAAAATTACCTTCGAAAATAAGGCGCAAGTGAACGTATTTATATCTTAAATTTATCAGATTGCTGTATTAAACGGCTTTATGATTTATTTTATTAATGACGTTGCGAACTTTCAAAACCCTTGATTAAATAAACCGGAGTAGCAAACCATCAAACAAATTGTTGATAAGGTTTGGAGAAGATAGAAATCTAAATAAAATTCATTTAATATATATTTGAAACATTTAAGTTTAAATGTTAGTTTAAACCCATAAAACATATTTTAACTTAACCACTAAATTGTTAGCCATTTAATTATGAGAAACCGGGATTCAAGTGTAATTTACCTGTTATTAGGAATATACTCGTTAATGATAAGCTGGTATTACAACCACAGCCTTATTATACTTTTAATAACCTATATATTTTGGCCCATATATCTCGTTTACGAATTGCTGATAGGTCATCTTTCTCATGATATGTGGAAGATTATACCTATGTCCTATTTTAAATAATAGCGTTTTCTGGTCCTCCATTTTTTCACAGCTGGTATGCAAAAAATAATGCAGCGTTTTGGCAATTGTTAAATAATGTAAAAAAAGGCAGGGCTCTTATATGTTTTTTAACTAAAAATCGTTCTTTTGCAAAACAATCATATATGAAGAAAATTTATCTTTTTATTTCCTTATTCCTGGCCATTTTATTATTGCAGAACTGCACAAAGGATACAGTAACCGCGACCGCTAATTCAACCAACACATTTTTTGCTATTATTAATGACACAACATGGAACGCAGATACCGTTCTCGCTTCCATTACTTATAATTCAGCAACAAAAACGAAGGTATTTGCCTGCTCCGGAACGGCCCTTAATAAACAAGTTGTTATGTCCGTTTCTTTAAACACTACATCAAATACAGCAGGTTTCCCTTTGTCAACGTATAATGTGAATTTAACATCTGATGTGTTTATGTCCTACAATACCAAACAAAAAGATCAGAATGGTAATTATGTGTTTCTGCCTCTCGGCACCGTCGGCCCCGGCTCGGGCACAATGACCATTACAGCTGTAGATTCGGTAAATAAAGTCATAACGGGAACTTTCTCCTGCTCTTCTGTACAAAACAATTACGACAACAACGGTAATATCATATCTGTTAACAGGCAATCAGTTGGTGATGGAGCATTCAATAAGATGCATTATACTTTTACCAGTAATTAAATAACCGTCGTAGCCTTAATTATGTCGATAAGGCTGCAGAATTAATTGGATGAGCAATACCTAAAGATGCGGAACAATGTTTCGGGTTAGGTATTGTTCTATCCACCTTGATGACAAATCTAAAAAAATGTCAGCTACCTCTCGAAAATTAAGACTCCAGACTTAAAGCCTACTTCCTTTCACTTCCACCAGGAACAAGTTATTTTTAAGAATTGTTACATTTGCCAAAAATATTTTAATGCCAGTAAAAAATAAAGCTGTCTTTTTGGACCGTGATGGTGTACTTAACCGCGAAATTGGCGACTACGTATGTCGTTTTGAAGACTTTGAACTCCTTGATAATTTCGACGCCTTAAAAATTTTGCAGGATAAGGGCTATCTGCTGATTGTGGCGACAAACCAGGGTGGGCTTGCCAAAGGATGGTATAATGAAGGCGAATTGGCGAAAATGCATAACCACTTAAAAGAGCAATATACTAATCACGGCGTTGCCATTACCGATATATTTTACTGCCCGCACCATCCCGATTTTACCCCTGAGTGTGACTGTCGTAAACCCAAACCCGGGTTATTATTGCAGGGAATAGAAAAATACAATGTTGATGCTGCAAAGTCGTATTTTATTGGCGATCGTGAACGGGACATTGAAGCCGGCGCAGCTGCGGGTGTAAAAGGCATACTGATTGACAGCAATCAACCACTAAGTGAAATACTAAATTTGATTGAATAGTTGAAAACAAGGATTTAAAATTAGTTATTTGTATCCTCACAAAATTTCAACTTTACAACCTTAAAACTTTTTACCACAAAAATGAAGCTGATTGGCTATTTAAAAACGTACGATACTTTAGTTGCTTCGGCGATTGGTTTTTACTTGATCTGGCTTTATACAAAATATAGCGGTATCGGCATTTCGCCCGATTCCATTATGTACGTAAGTTCCGCCCGCAACTTAAATGCGCATGGCTCTTTGCTTACCTTTAATCATACTTACATTACCGATTTCCCGGTTTTCTACCCGTTCTTTTTGTGGTTCACCTTATTTATTTCGCGTACCGATCCTATTGCGGCTGGCCCTGTGTTAAATGGGCTAATGTTCGCAGGATTGATATTTTTAAGCGGATGGATCATACAAAGATTCCGTTCATCTTCATGGGTATATAAATGGTTAATGCTGGCAGCAATCGTATTAAGCCCGGCATTGCTAAATATTTATACCTACCTCTGGTCCGAAACGCTTTTTATTCTTATCATTCTGTTTTTTATAGTCACCTGCAGGCAATATCTTGTAAAGCATACCTTACCCTCATTATTGGTATTTGCCGGAGTTGCCGCCCTCAGCAGTATAACTCGTTACGCGGGGGTAACGCTAATAGGTATGGGAGGCTTATTGATGCTACTTGACAGGGCCTTGGTTTTAAGAAAGAAAATAATACACATCTTAATATACAGTGTAACAGCAGCGTCCTTACTAGCCTTTAACTTGTTAAGAAACGCAATGACCACCGGCAAACTCACCGGCCCGAGAGAAGCGTCGATAACACCGTTCTGGAAAAATATATATTATTTTGGTACTGTTATGTGTGATTGGGCGGGTTTTTCCGAAAAATTATATCCAATTGCTACCCTAGTTGCCACTGTTTTGTTTCTTGCCCTCACAGGGGTTTTGGCGTATAACTATTTTAAAAGAAGCATCCGTACATACGAAAACCTGGTAGCTACCTTTACACTGGTTTACGGGTTGTTTATCGTTGTTTCATCCACCCTTTCCCGCTACGAGCGGATAAATTCACGATTACTGGCGCCATTGTTTATTACCTTGCTGCTGAGCTGTACCTATTGGGGCATCACTTTTGCAAAAATGGTGAGCTTTCGCTGGAAATTTGTTGTCATCCCCGTTTTGGTTATCCTGATGCTAGGCTTTTCCTACCAGGAACTCGTGATAGACATGCAACGCTATGACGACGAAAACGATTACGGTGTGCCCGGATATACCGATGACTCATGGAATAAATCGCCATTTGCAGCTTATCTTAAAAAAGATCCGCAGATTTTCAAGCCGGGGGTCCCCGTTTACTCTGACGCTAATGAAGCCTTGTATTTCCTGTCGGGGAGCTATGCCAAACTACTGCCGCATCGCTATTTTGATAAAGACATTCAAAAATTTTATACCCTCAAACACTATTATCTTATTTGGTTCCCGGCTATGGATAACCCGGAGCTAATCAGTTTAAAGGACATCGTGAAAGTAAAGAAACTCACTTTACTAAAACATTTTGACGATGGTAGTATATACGAATATCAAGAAAATTAAGCACCTGGTTTGTTGTTTTATTTTACTCGCATCTATGTCGTATGTTTCTGGGCAGACGTTGCCAAAACCTATAAATCATTTGGTTAGAAAGCTACAAAACAGAGGAGCAGATACAATACTCATTTACATATCCAGTTGTGGGGGCTGTGAAATCAAAGGCAAACCAATCAATTGTAATTGTTTAGATCGCCAAGGGATATCTGATGTTTATTTGGTTTTTAAAATAAAAGGAAGAATATATAAAGAAGTATTTAACTGCTGCCAGGAATCTTCATTGGTTGAAATAAACGAATCTTTAAGCATCTCTTATTTTCTTTCATTAAAAGATATGTTAAAGAAAAGGGATGAGTTTTATTCTCAACTGGTAAAAAACAAGCAATTTTTACCACCGATACCTACCGACACTTTTTATGAACAAATAGTACTAGTTGTGCCGGACAAAAGTTATGAAGTCGGATTAAATGTTTATCAGAGATATGAAGATTATAAAATTTGGAAACAATATTTTTGGATCGAAGATGAAATTAAATTGGTTGATTTTGTAAGGAAAGATCTTGGAATACGAGTAACTCATACGTCTACTCCCATAGATTAATAGGTATTTGAAATTTTCAGATTGATTTTCAGCCTTTTGCGAATTCGTTAATCGGAAAGATTTCGGTTCAGTCCTCATCAAATATTATTTTGATATTAAAAACAACTCCCTATATTTGCGGGGCTTGTCTATAGTTTAACTATACAAAAATGAACGGTTATTCATTAAATCATATTCATCTGCATCATCACCACCATGTGGTGATCAGATAACGTATGTTTCCACGCGAAATAACAAACCCAGTTCATAATCCAATTTTTTATTCTTAAAATTAATCAGTGAAGACACTTAAAATAGCCATCCAAAAATCGGGTAGGCTCAACGAAAAATCCGTTGAATTATTAGAGCATTGCGGCCTGAGCTTTGAAAATTATAAAAGTTCCCTCATATCTCCAGTTTCTAATTTCCCGCTCGAAATTCTTTTTTTGCGGGATGATGATATCCCGGAATATGTTCAGGATGGCATAGCCGACCTTGGAATTGTCGGCGAAAATGTGATAAATGAAACAGAAGCAGAAGTAAGTTATTTGCAAAGATTGGGATTTGGCAAATGTTCGTTAAAAATTGCCGTACCCAACAATAACAGTATACAACAGCTTAGCCATCTTAATGGCAAAGCGATAGCCACAACCTATCCCGTAATTTTAAACAAGTTCCTTAAAAAGAACAACATAAAGGCAGATATCCGCACTATATCTGGTTCGGTTGAAATATCTCCAGGTCTGGGCTTAAGTGATGCTATTTGCGACCTGGTATCAACCGGAGGTACGCTTAAGAGTAACGGATTGATTGCTTTCGCTGATGTAATGTCGTCAGAAGCAGTGCTGATCGGCACCAAAGGTTCAGAAAATTCTGAGTTGGTAAAAGAGCTGATTCAACGAGTGCAGTCTGTTTTGCGCGCTAAAGAAACCAAGTATGTAGTGCTGAATGTGCATAAAGATAATTTACCGGCGATTATAAAGCTGCTTCCGGGAGTTAAAAGTCCCTCGGTAGTATCATTAGCGGAAGAGAACTGGGTAGCGGTACATACGGTAATACCTGAGCGCGATTTTTGGGATAGGATAAGCCAACTGAAACAGGCCGGGGCACAGGGCATAGTAGTAATGCCTATTGAGAAGATTATTTTATAGTGGGCGACGCCCCCCGGCCCCCTAAAGGGGGAGTTTAACCGCGGGATGTAACACCCCTTCAGGGGTTTGGTGGCAAATATTATAGGACATAACACCCCGTTAGGGGGTTTGGTGGCATGAGAACTTTTAATTATTCAGATTTAAGTATTAGCGATATTCAGAAACTGGTTCAGCGAAATGTTGATCCGGCTAATGAAATTCGTGCGGTTGTTGAAGAAGTAATTGCAAATGTGCAGGAAAATGGTGATCAGGCTCTGCTTAATTATGCCCTTAAGTTTGATAAAGTAGAACTGGATAAACTATACCTCGACAAAGCAGAGTTAACCGAAATTGCTTCGGCGGTTTCGCCTGAGCAGAAAACAGCGCTTGAAATTGCTTATAATAACATCTACAAATTTCACCAGGCGCAGCTAAGATCTGAAGATAAAATAGAAACAACGCCTGGCGTAACCTGCTGGCGCGAATTGAGGCCGATAGAAAAAGTTGGTTTGTATATACCTGGCGGCAGCGCAGTTTTGCCGAGCACATTTTTAATGCTGGGTATCCCCGCGCGCATTGCCGGCTGCCACGAAATAGTGGTTTGTTCGCCTCCGCAAAAAAACGGTAAAGTAAACGCGTTTATCGCTTACCTAGCTTTATTGCTAGGCATTGATAGAATTTATCTCGCCGGCGGTGCACAGGCAGTAGCTGCCATGGCTTATGGCACTGAAAGTATCAATAAAGTTGATAAGATATTCGGTCCGGGAAACCAATTTGTAACCAAAGCTAAAACCATTATCCAGTCGACTACTACAACAGCTATCGATATGCCCGCCGGACCATCAGAAGTGCTGGTGATAGCTGATGAAACAGCAAACCCTGTTTTTGTTGCTGCTGATCTGCTGGCACAGGCCGAACATGGAGTTGACAGTCAATCTATATTGGTTTGTACTTCTGAAAGCATAGCACATGCGGTTTTGAATGAAGTGGAAAAACAAGTGCCTGTTTTACCGCGCGCCGAGATCGTAAAAAAGGCTTTGGACAACTCGTATATCGTGATGACAAATACGCTGGATGAGGCAATGTGTTTTAGTAACCAATATGCCCCTGAACATTTAATACTGGCTACAACAAACTGGCAACAGCTTACAGCAAACATCGTTAATGCCGGTTCAGTATTCCTCGGAAATTTAACACCCGAAAGCGCAGGCGACTACGCATCAGGAACAAACCATACTTTGCCAACAAGCTCTTATTCAAGGGCATATTCAGGCGTATCGGTTGATTCATTTGTTAAGAAGATTACTTTCCAGCACATAACACAGGAAGGTATAAAAAACATAGGGCCATCGGTGGAGATACTGGCGGAATTGGAAGGTTTGCATGCGCATAGGAATGCGGTAACCGTGAGAGCCCCCAAACCTCCGCCAGTTGGCGGAGAGTTACGTCCTAAAGAATATTAAAAATGAAAATAACTTCTTACATGTTGGGCCTCGTTATTTTATGTTCATGCGAAAGCAAAAACAAACCTGCATTGAAAGACACCATTACAAATACTGCAATATCACCCCCCGGTACTTTAAAAAAGGAAAGTCAAAGGGCTCCAATTACTCCTTACAAGGTTAATAAAGATTACACAGTGATTGATACAGGTAAGTATTCAAATGATGGTCCGATGTCTGGCGGCTCATATGCTATAATAAAAGACAACGGAAAATTGATTGATACGATTGATCTTTATTATGGACTTAAAGAACTTGGCCATCAAACTTATTTTTATCATAAATTAAATCATGAAAATGATCCAACTGAAAAGGACTCTAAGGGTTATTTGGCGCTTGAGGAAGGAAATTTCTTTTTAATTATCGACCATAATAAAACATCGTTCAATAGCCTGGCCTCAAACTTTGATGATTATTTTTCTTCTCCGAATGTAATTAATCAAAAAATATACTTTTGGCAATT
>DASXMZ010000496.1:0-4787 GCA_036495385.1 Mucilaginibacter sp.
CCAATCTGCTTTTGTTGAAAACGATTTTCCCGCCGATAACTTCTTTTTTGAAGATATAAGAGTAGTCCCTCGTGAAAGTAGCTTGGAGTTGAGTTTGGAAAAAATGAGAAATCTGATGATTGAGGAAAATAGCTTTGCGGCGGGGATTTTCATTGGGGGTATGGAGGGCATTGAACTCGAATACGAGATGTTCCGAAAGTTTCATCCCAACGCCTTGTTATTACCGATAGCCAGCACAGGAGCTGGCGCAAAAATTATCTACGACGCGATGGTTACAAATAATGATCCTAAACTTGATCAAAGACTATTAACAGATTATGCTTATAAAGCTTTGTTTAGAGATCTGTTGGGTGATCTTATAAAACCTTTTGATTTTAATGAATTAAACGATACTAACGATGGGAATGAAAATATTCGTGACTTATAAATACGGAGATAGCTTAGTACAAAACTTGCCTGAACAATACTTTTCCACTGCACGTAACTATGTTGATGAGTTGTATAAACTATTGAAAGCTGATGATCACATCTACAAGGGAGAAAATGACGGCGAGGATTTAAGCGAGTTTAAGGATGAACTAATATGGGACTCCCTTAAGGATAAGATTTTTGATAGTTCGGTGACCTTGGTAGTAATTTCCAAAGGGATGAAGGAATATGGTGTAAGTGACGAAGATCAATGGATGCCGTGGGAAATTTCATATTCCTTAAAAGAGCTATCGCGCAACGGCATTTACAGTAAAACCAACGCCGTATTGGCTGTAGTACTGCCCGATGAAAATGGCTCAAACTCCTATTTTCTAACACATAATCCAGCTTGTAACAGCACAAATTATAATACAGATATACTTTTTACTATTTTAAAGAAAAATATGTTCAACCGGGCGAGCCCCCAAACACATGATTGCAATGGTAATGTGATACACACCGGGCGTTTTTCTTATATTCATTGTGTGACATGGCAGGAATTGAAAAATAACCTTTCAGGTTGCGTAGATATTGCTGTCGAAATTAAAAATAATAGCGGTGATTATTTAATTTCCAAAGTAGTGAATTAACTTATTTTATCCATCAATTATCTTTTTGACTTGCCCAGGAGAGTTTATTTCAGTTTTCACTATCAGCAGGATATCCACCGCGTTGTTCGTATCAGAAATTCCGGTGCAATCAAGGAAACGGGTCAGCCTTTTGTTGACAAAGCCGAATGGGAGAAAATAAAAAGGGCCGGGAAAAAAGCTATCAGGGAATGGATCGACAAGCAGATGAAAGGGACATCTGTGCTTATACTTTGTATCGGCATGGAAACATGGTCGCGTGAATGGGTGCTTTATGAACTTATAAAGGCGCATAATGACGGAAAAGGTATCCTGGGCATCTATATGAATAAAATGCGTGACCTAAACAGCGGATCGACCGGAAAGGGCAGAAATCCTATGGCTCAGATATCTGTCGAGGAAAATGGGCGGGATATTCTAATGTCAAAATTCTACCAAACTTACAGCTGGATTGATGATGACGGGTATAATAATATTGAAAATTGGATCGCTCAAGCCGCTGTCGATGCAGGAAGATAGATATACCTATGTTTGATTATTATAAGAAGCCTTTTACCCCTGGAGAAATAAACAAAATGATCAACACGGGTTTAGCTATCCGTGCGGACGACGGCGGTTTGATTTTGGGTCCGTCGCATAACGACGGTGGGATCAAGTTTTTGGTGAAGACAGAAGATAAATACTTGCTGGAGGGTGAATTGGAAGGCTATGAATATATTCTGAATTTGGGCGCGACATTCGATTGCGGTGACTTTTTTACGATCTTAAATAATCATATCGAACATAGCATTTTAGGCTTTCAGGACTATGAACCAACATTACATATTAGGAATTTAGACTGTCGGGGTATACTCAAGCCTAAGTATTTAGTATTTGAACAAGGTGGCTTCGGAATCGTCAATAAATTTTCCACACAAGGTTATTTGACATCGCTTGATCAGATCAACAATAATATCAGCTATGAAATGCAATCCGATGGGACTTTCAGAGTTGCCTATAAAAGCGAAGAACCGATCCATCTCTATTT
Organism: Mucilaginibacter sp.; assembly: GCA_036495385.1. Lineage (GTDB taxonomy): Bacteria > Bacteroidota > Bacteroidia > Sphingobacteriales > Sphingobacteriaceae > Mucilaginibacter. The sequence continues at coordinate 2,083 of DASXMZ010000496.1, forward strand.
TTATGGTAGGTATGATGGTACCGTTAGGAAAAAATGGATTTACCCCATCGAGAAACCTCTTGTCGCCCCTGAACCAAAAAAAAGATTTTGGAAAAGGATTTGGAAATAAGCGAATTGTTAAATTTAAAATCATCGGTTTTTAGAAATCAACAATTCTTCGAAATTCATCCATAGGTTTGCGGAGGTGAATATTAAAGTCAACGATAGATAACTATTTATTATCGATAAAATTTAAATTCTAAGCTTCGACAAAATTTGCAAATTATAAATCTGGTTCGAGTTTAGTTCGATTAGAATTCAGGGCCCCCAGCCAGCGCAAGTAGAACTCAAACCTTTTGAAAAAGAAGTCCCAAAGTCTTTCTAATCCCCGGTTCTTTTGCTTCTTTTCTTACAAGAAAAGAAGTTCGGGCATTCGACCGTGCAATAATATTATGTTAAGTAAATTTTATTTAAAATGTTTTTCTATTTCTTCATACTCGGCTTAATATCAAAACATTACCAATCTTTAAGATGCGGCTAATAGCTTTAAGTCCGCTAAAAAGGGGTTCGAATTCGTTCCCCTACGGGCTACTTTTAAAGCGGAAAGCCTTCAGCGTAAAGCAGAAAGCTTTTTTGTTGGTCTTTCCAATCAGTGCCAATGTTCAAAGAAAATGCCCGTTCGTGCCCCGAACCTGCCCGAACTATACCCTGTTCTGCAGTCATTTTCGCTACAATTTCGTCTAAAACATACCTAAAACAGATAATACGAAAACGGTAAAAAGATAAAGCTAGCTGAATTTTATTAGACATACCGTTAAAACCCCCTTTAAAATACAGTTAAAATACCGTTAAAACACCCAAAAAATACCGTTAAAATACTGTGCAAGGTAAAAAAAACTATAGCTAAATTGCTTTACAAAAAGGAAAGGTTTCTTCTCTAAAACACTTCACTATTAGCAAATTAGCCCGATGGTTTCAAAAATTTCACTCGACGAGTGGCAAGTCAAATTGCCTCTACCGGCCACCGAAAAATGGCCAAGAGGTGTCTGGGACATGAGTCCTCTAAAGCACGGCTACATGTCGCTTACTCTATTTACTCCCAAAGAACACGACTACCAGACGCCGCACGAGCAGGACGAATTATATATTGTTTTCAAAGGAAAAGGCGAGTTGGTAGCTCAGGAGGACACTTATCCTTTTGTCGAAGGAGATGTACTATTTGTGCAGGCTGGCGATGAGCACCGCTTTGAAAGGTTTAGCAATGACCTTGTCCTATGGGTTGTATTCTGGGGGACAAAAGGCGGAGAGCCCTAATTTGGTTTTAGAAGTCGTGTATCATTTACAAATTATTGCAATCCTTTATAAAAATAGAAAAAGATGAGAAAATCTGTAAATAGGGCTTTGTGGGTTTTTGCAATACTATTTATTACCACAGCACCATTTTGCTCTGCACAAATTCAGAATAGAGAGCCGGGCGCGCAGCTCTATTTGAAAAGATTTGATCATGTTGGTATTAACATAAGGGACCTTCAGAAGTCGGAAGACTGGTATAAACAGGTTTTTGGATTCAAGATTCTTCACAAGTGGAAAACAACGTGGATGATCGGGAATAGTAAAATGAAAATTGGATTATTTCAGCGTCCGAATGGTGTAAAGATCGATAGTCTTGACAATACGGTTGCCATCACCCATTTTGCGTTTTTGACCGATTCGGCTGGATTTAAGAAAATTCAGGCGTTTTTGAAAATGAAAAATATCCCCTTCGACCCTCCGGAGGATACAGGCATCGCGTACTCTATTTTTATTTATGATCCTGATCATCATCAAATTGAAATAACCACATATCATACCAAATTACCTGATTCCACAGCGAAGCAATAAACTACTTAAAATTTCCATTATGACTGAGATAGCATTCTGTAAAATTTACCCTCCAATAGGCATCGCAAGACTTGGAGATAGCAAACTTAGAGACGGTTGGTTCTTGAGCCCCGAATTTTCTGACGATCAGAAAAAACGTCCCAAAGAGTTTACATTTCGTGATGAAAACGGGCGAATTAAACGACAGGCGGCCCGGTTTAGAGTTTATGCATTCGATAAAAACGGATCACCTATCCAGGAACTCACAAGTAAGGATGCAAAAATAACGTGGTCGGTTGAGCTCTCCAATAAAAAGGCATCGTGGTTTGCTTTCAGAGGGGCCAAAAAGGCTCTTGCTGTGTATAATGGTGAACCAAATGACCCAACAACTGGAAACTTGCCTGACGTTAGGAATGCCGGCGTGGGTGAAATGGTACTTAAGAAAGACGGGGATAAAAGCTATTATCTTCCGGATGAGAAAAGGATACAATTCCTGGAAATTCATGGAGGAGCTAAAAAGATTTCAGGGGAAAATGTCTGCACCGATGAAAACCATGATTACAAATTCGTAGGAAAATTTAAGGAAATAGTCACGGTGGAATTGGGTGAAGTCCGCACAGATGACGTTGGTCGATTGATTGTATTGGGTGGTAAAGGACATTCGGATGCCGTTGATGAGCACGGAAAAAGCATCCGCGATATGCGATTCATTAGGAACTATGCAAATAACAACGACTGGCATGACGACGTGAGCGACGGTCCGGTAAAAGTGGAGGTGCTTATCGAAGGAAAATCAGTAAAAGTAAAGGGCGATGCGTGGGTCATATGCACGGTTCCTGATTTTGCTCCTGACATCGATAACCTGG
>DASXMZ010000497.1:0-1503 GCA_036495385.1 Mucilaginibacter sp.
TCAAAGCGACTCCACAACACTTTATAACTCAAATTTTCCGCTCGTTTTAAATGGCACCAGTTATAGTTTCAACTTAGGTAACTCCGGGGATAAAATTTATTGGAAGGTGTCTGCAATCGATGCGGAGGGCAATGAGGGTAATGCGAGTGTATTAGAGAATTTTATACTGCAATAGGTTATGAAGAATAAAAGAATGACCTACGTTTTAGGTTTTGTCGTTATAGTCGTTTGGGGCCTTATCATCCAGCGATTATTTGCCGCTGCAGGAGGAGGTGATGACGATTCAACGCCTACTGCGTCAAATTTGCCTAAAAAGGAGCCATATAATGATTTTGCAATCACAAAAGATACCACCCATTTGCTGCTAAATTACCGGGATCCGTTTGGTTTGATAAAACAAAAAGATACTACTCGTTCGGTTAAAAAAAATTATCCGATAAGTACAGTTTCAATTCCTGAAAAACCGGCTTTCAATTGGGGTTTTATCCAATATGATGGATATATGCGCAACCCTGACTCAAAAAAATTAATAACCCTTGTAAGTATTAACGGCAAAAACGAAATGCTGGACGAAGGTGAAGTAAAAGACCAGGTTAAGCTGATCAAAAATCTTGTTGATTCCATTAAAATCAGTTTCAACGGTAAAACTAAATTTATAACAATGAGGCATGCTTCTTTATGAAAAGAATACTTACAATTCTGCTTTTCCTTCTTTCCGGTTCTGTTTACGCACAAAAATATCCGGATCTTGGATTGGACAAAGTGCGAATAGTTGAACCTGATAAAGTCATTGTTGCAGAGATAAATCCAGTCCTGGCAGGGCAGGGTACCAAATCCGACCGTTTTTATTACTGGTACAGTTCAAATAAAATTCACTTTTCGCAAGGGGGCTATAGCGGTAAATTACTAAACGGCTTATATACCGAATTCTACCCGAATAAAAACCTTAAGGAACAGGGAGCTTTTAAAAAGGGTTTAAAAGACGGTGCCTGGAAAAGCTGGAATGAAGACGGAACATTAAACCAGATATCTAAATGGAGAAACGGGGCCATTGTTCACGTAGATACTACAACATTCTGGAAAAAAGTAAACGTTTTTAAGAAGAAATCAAGACACAGCGCTAAAGACACAATCAAAAAGACCACCAAATAGGATTTAGTAACCCGGATATGATCAAAGCTTCGGCCCTTTATATTGTTATAATTATTGCTTTAGTGATCGGGGTAATTTGTTCTTCTTTAATTGTTGCCGCTTATTTTTATAAAACACAATATCAAAAGAAATTCCGGTATGATCAGCTTGAAAACAATCTTAATTCGGGGATTAACATATTATTGGCGGGTAATGATTCTGCTTACTCCGCCGGAAAAACAGTTAGTTTGTTTAATAATGACGCAGATTCCGTCCTGATCAAACAAATTTCGTTGGGGGTATATGATATTGGTATAGCTGAAGCTTTTATTCAAAAAGACACCTTATTTAAGTCCTTCTCTATTGCCAATG
>DASXMZ010000498.1:0-3367 GCA_036495385.1 Mucilaginibacter sp.
ATGACAAATCGTTTTTTCTGGCAAATGTTGTTGCAGAAGATTTAAAACCGCGAACAACAGATGCCAAATTTTTTGAATGTGGCCCGAACCTGTTTTTTGGATTATCTGAAATATCATCATCATTTACATACGTAGAGACGCGATGCATCGCGTCTCCGATTTGATTATCACATACATCTGCATTATATTTATTATCGTCTATGAATATAATACCATGAAAATGATTTGGCATAACAACATATTCAAACAATTCCAAATTCATATCTGGTCTTAATTCTTTTGTTCTTAGCCATTCTGCTTCTACCACTTTTCCTAATTCATTTAATTGCATTCATATCCTAATTCGATTGGAAAAGGTGCTGAAGAAGGAGACGCGACGCATCGCGTCTCTACGATGTTTCCAAAGAAATTTTCGCGGTTTGCTGTACAAATGGTAATGAAATACATAGCGTTATCAGCATAGTTCCACGTTTGCAACCGTGCCGAAGGTATTCTGTATTTATTTTTGAATAATTCCGACATTTTAAATAATCTGTTTGGGAGAATAATGTGTACTTGTTTTCAGATGTACATGTATAGAGACGCGATGCATCGCGTCTCTACGACGATTCAAGAAAGATTCTATTTTCAATAGTCGGCCAACACCAACACGTTATCACAAACCGGCATAAGCCGTTCCCGTCCTTTCAAAAATCCCAATCCTACCACAAAAGAAAACCCGGCTATAATACCACCCATTTCCTGTATAAGGTCACTTGCCGCAAGCGCTGTACCCCCGGTAGCCAGCAAATCGTCGTGAATAAGAATGTGTTGTCCTGGTTCGAAAGCATCAGTATGTAATTCAATTACTGCGGTTCCATATTCAAGGCTGTAGGCTTTTTGTTTAATGGTAAAGGGCAGTTTTCCGGCTTTACGTACGGGTACAAAGGGCACGCCCAGTTTGGTTGCCAGGGTTAAGCCAAATAAAAATCCACGGCTTTCAATTCCTGCTAACGCATCAATACGAATGCCCTGCAACCTTTCAACGAATGCATCAATAATATTTTCGCATAAAACCGGGTCCTTCAATATCGGGGTTATATCTTTAAAAATAATTCCGGGTTTCGGAAAATCAGGTATGTCGCGTATTGCCGATTTTATTCGCTGGGTTATCATTCGAAATTTAAATATGGTTCAATTTTACGTAAAATTACCTTATCCAGCAGCGCAATATTTTTCATGTCAGCTATCGAGTTGTAACGGCCATGCTGTACCCGGTATTGAATAATTGCATTCACCTGGTTATAACCCAGGTAAGGAAATATTCTCAATTGGTTGAAAGAGACGGTATTTATGCTTATTTTGCTGATTAATGCGGAATTTACAGACACCTGGTCCTTAATTTCCACGTATTTTGTTGAATCTATGCCATACACTTCTTTCAACTGTTCCTTATAACAATAGCCGCCCAAACGCTCCCTATATCTGAATATTCTCAAAGCAAATGACGGCCCGACGCCCCTTATTTCCGTTAGTTTTGCTGAATCTGCATTATTAAGTTCAATGGTTTCACCCGTCTTTATTTTTTTTGAAGCGTATTCGGCTTGCGGAATATTGATAAAGGGCTCGAGCCTTTTATAATCGCTGTCAGTAATGGAGTTTATCTTTTTTACATCTTCTTTATTATGAAACTTACCGCCCTTTGCTTCATAATGTTTGATCACGTTAGCCTGGCGTTCACTTAATCCTAACTGTTCCCATTCTGCAGGCGAAAGATTATTTGGATCGAAGGGAAACATAACAGGATGCAATATTTTTTCGTCCGACATTTGGTTACCGTCCAGGTAACCAGTTTGTTGCCTCATCCTACTTAATAGAGCAATTGCTTTATCAAAATCTTTAGAATTTATTGTATTATCTTTACGGAAGAATTGATAGATATAGGGCGCGGCTAAGATCAGCACAATTAAGACAACCAGTACTACCAAACCATTCCATTCTTTTTTTGTAATGGACAGGTAACTTTTTATATGAGCTTTCATTGTTGCGGGCTTATCACAGTTAAATTAAAATTTTTTAAGGATATTTATTGCCTTTTTTAAAGGTTTATTTTATAACGGATGAAAGTGATTACTACCGAAGAGTTTGCCAAAGCCACCAAACTGGATAAGCTAAAAATGCCAGGGCTGGCAGCCTTATTGATGGAAGTCATGAAAATTAACCAGGTAAACGAATTGTTTGCTAAGGCCCAGCCCAATCAAGGTCCGGATTTTGTCGATGCGATATTAAAAGGCTGCGGTATTGAAATAGAGTTTGACGAGAAAGAGCTAAAGAACATACCTGCCAATGGTAGTTTCATTGCCATTGCCAACCATCCTTACGGTGGAATAGAAGGCATGGTGCTGCTAAAAGTACTCTGTATGGTAAGGCCTGATGCAAAACTGATGGCCAACTTTCTGCTAAAAAAGATACCGAATTTAAGTGACTATTTTGTTGCCGTAAACCCGTTCGAAAATGTAGAACATTCGTCGAGCATCAGCGGGTTGAAAACAACGCTTGAACTATTGGCCAATGGCACACCGATCGGTATATTCCCAGCCGGGGAAGTATCGACCTTTAAGGTAGATAAACAAGAAGTCACCGATCGTTTGTGGCATCCTGTTGTAGGTAAAATCATCGCAAAGGCAAAAGTGCCGGTGGTGCCCATTTACTTTCACGGTAACAATGGGTTGCTTTTCAATTTACTGAGTTTAATACACCCCACACTGCGGACTGCGAAATTACCGTCGGAGTTATTTAACAAACAAGGGCACACTATCAAACTACGTATAGGTAAACCTATTAAGGTTGAAGACATCCCCGAATATAATAACAACACCAGGTTGCTCAATTATTTAAGGGCACGCACTTATGCCCTTGGGACAGGACTGGAGGAAGAGAAGAAAATATTCAAGCCACGCCATATTTTTAAGATAAAGAAACTGCCAGAAAAGGTGGTACCTGAAATTAATTCGTCTATTCTTGATAAAGAAATTGAACCCTTGAGAGGACAGTACAGGGTTTGGTCAGAAAAGAATTACGAAGTATTTATTGCGCCAACATCGTCGATTCCTCATGTTATCCGCGAGATTGGCCGGTTAAGGGAATTAACGTTCAGGGAAATAGGAGAGGGGACTAACAAAGCTACTGACCTTGACGAATATGATATATACTATCACCACCTTTTTATTTGGGACGTTGATGCAAAAATGATAGTTGGTGCGTATCGGGTTGGACTAGGCGACGAGATATTTTACAGCATCGGTAAGAAGGGATTTTATATATCTGAATTGTTTAAATTAAAGGCGCAATTTACCCCGGTATTAAAAAAGAGTATCGAACTCGGCCG
>DASXMZ010000499.1:0-2830 GCA_036495385.1 Mucilaginibacter sp.
ATTTTTAGATGCTCCATACCGGCGGTTCGACAAAAATTCGGCAACTTCCTTGCCCGGAACAGCCCCGGATGCAGTAACGCCCTCAACCCCTTTTATACTTTGAAGCACTTGCTTAAACGTTTGAACTTTTTGCGCATACCCAGGTGTTTTAACCGGCGATTTTAATACAATGGTTTGATTTATGTTAACACCCAATTGCTGTTTACTCATGTAAGTTAACTGGCGGTAAACGGCAAACGTACCAGATATCAGCAAAAGCGTAGCTGCAAACTGAAAGGTGACCATACCTCTCCTCAGCCATATTCCTGTTTTGGAAAAACTGTAACGCCCCTTCAAAACTGTCACCGGGTTTAACCCGGATAAAAATATAGCCGGGTATAGTGCAGTTAGCACCAGGCAGACAGCAAACACCCAAAAAACATGCTGGTATAAAGATCCATTAAATAATAACCCGAAAGAAAACCTATCTCCCAGCAGTTGTGGCAGCCAATAACTTGCAAACCAGACAAAAATTGATCCTGTTAAAAAAGAGATACCAATTATTACAAAAGATTCGAATAAAAATTGCAACAATAATTGTGCAGCGTTTGCGCCGTTTACCTTTCGGATACCTACCTCTTTTGAACGCTCGATGGCTTTTGCTGTTGAAAGATTAAGATAATTTATACAGGCTATAATTAATATAATATACGCGATAATGCTTAAAAAATTTACAGCGTTACGATTTCCTTTGGTTTCAATTTCATATTGTTTAGCGGAATTTAAATGTATATCGGTAAGGGGCACCAGGGTAATGGCCCATTTCAAATTTTTTAATGACAGGCCGGTTTTATAACGTTCTGCAAGCGCCGGAAATTTTGCTTCTACCTGGTGGGGATCGGCTCCGGGCTTTAAAGTTAAGAAGGTGTAGCTTTCATGCAGATACCAAAAGTCTCTTAAAAACAACGGAGTAGTAGGCCATGAAATCAGGAAATTGAATTGCATGGTGCTGTTTTTTGGAACATCTTTAAATATCCCCGTAACCATACAATGCAGTGTATTATCGAGGGTGGTAACCTCAAGAAATTTTCCCATCGGATCGGCCTTGCCGAAGTATTTTTGTGCGGCCGATTGCGAGATTACTATTGTATTTACATTTTTCAGTACTGTTTTAGCGTCACCTTTGATAAGAGGATAACTAAAGAATGAAAAAAAGTTTGTGTCGGCATAACAAACGTGCTCTTCGCGGTATTTAATATTATTGTAACGAATGACCCTTTCCGAATTATTCCAATTTATACGCACGATCGATGCAATCTCAGGGAAATTCTCCTTCATCGCGGTAGCGTAGCCGTTGGTGCTGGTCGGCCAGCTATCAGTTTGCTGATCGCCCTTGTAAAAGCTGCTTTCAACACGATAAATGCCTTTTGCGTTTTTAAATGAACGATCATAGCTGTTTTCATAATTAACATAAGCGCTAATTAGTATATAAGCCGCGATGCCGAGCATTAGCCCGCCAATATTTACCAGGGAGTATGTTTTGTTTTTAACTAACGTGCGACGGGTTATGAGCAGGATGTTTTTAAGCATTTATTTAATAATCAGGGTAGTTTGAATTTGCATATTTATGATTTAACGACCTTTAAACGCTTTGTGAGTTTAACAACCGTAATATTAGCGCATTTTTTATTGCTTTTTATCGTGAACAAACTGAAAATATTACCTGTTAAAATAATGAATTATAATAATTATTCTAAATGTTATGAACATCCATTGTTTCATTTGCTTTTTTATTAAAATTAACTAAAGGTTATTTTCTAATTTTCGCAACATCCTTCATAAATCATTCCTTTTGGGAACAATTTCACACAATTGCCCGTAAAAACGCTTTGGCACAATGTCGCTTTAAGCAATATGTGGACTTAATTAATAATTATTAAACAGATCACTTCTTTGGCGGAAATTATTAACAGACATTCATTATATCATCAGATGATATAATGAATAAAAGAGATTTAGTCTGATTATGAAGGCTTCTTTAATAATATGTTTTTTCTTGTTCATATCCTTTAGGGGGTACACCCAGGCCTGTGCGTTAAACTTAACAATATCCCAATCGGCACAAACTATATGCTCAGGAAATAGCGTAACGTTAACCGCTTCAACATCGGGTGGCTCAGGTTCTTTCACCTATGCATGGAACACCGGCGAAACTACTCAATCAATAAATGTAAACAAAGGGGGCATTTATACTGTTTCCGTAAGTGATAAAACATTGGGCTGCCAGGCAATACAAAACATAACAATTGCTGCATCACCCACGCCTGATGCTCCAACGGCTTCAAGTGTAATCGTTTGTCCCGGCAGCACTGCAGCGCTTAAGGCAATTGCCTCGGGTGGCACTTATCAATGGTACGATGCAGCCGGCAATTTTTTGGCAAGCGGCGATACCTATATTACACAACCAATTACTGCTGTTACACTTTTTTATGTTGAAGCAACAATTTCGGGATGTACAAGCCCCAGAACAGCCGTATATGCTTATTTAATTTCCAAACCAAGCGTAATCGGAGCAACAATATGCGCGGGCAATGTGGCAACTATCTCTGCAAGTGGTGGTGATAGTTATACATGGTACGACGCCATTGCCGGGGGTAACATTGTAAGTACAAACACAACTTTTACTACCCCTGTTTTAAATACAACACAAACTTATTATGTGGTTGTTATCACTAACGGATGCGTAAGTGCACCTACCCCTGTAACGGTGACAGTAAATCCCGCCCCTCAGTCACCCATAGTTTCAAGTCCGTCTGTTTGTTCAGGCCAATCAGCGAGTCTCCACGCCAGC
>DASXMZ010000500.1:0-19252 GCA_036495385.1 Mucilaginibacter sp.
ATGATATGGGTATCGTGGCCTAAAAAGGCATCAAAGATTGTTACGGATATTACAGAGGATAAAATAAGAAACTACGCCATTGAAATAGGACTGGTTGATATTAAAGTTTGTGCAGTTGATGAAATATGGTCGGGATTAAAACTGGTGATACCTGTTAAGAACCGGTAGTTTTTCGAATGATATTTAATTACAATTTGGTTACACAGACGTATAAAGACGGCAAATTTTAAATCTTTAAAAGTTTTAACTTTGCGTTTTATAAAATTTATATGCCTAAAATAGAACTCAGCCGGGTTAGCGGAGATTATGGTTTCGAAGCCTCAGACGAACAAGATCACATAGTAAGAATGGATAGCAGCCCCGAAAGTGGCGGCCAGAATTTTGGGGTGCGCCCAATGCAAATGTTGTTAATGGGATTAGGCGGATGCTCGGCCATTGATGTGCTTGCTATTTTAAAGAAACAACGCCAGGAAGTTAAAGATTACAAAATGATCATTAACGGCGGACGTGAAAAAGGTAAAGAACCTTCATTGTGGAAAGAGATCACCATCGAATTTCATTTATATGGCGATATTGATAAAGATAAAGCCGTGAAAGCTGCCGAGCTTTCTATTGATAAATATTGCTCAGTGGCGGCAACATTAGCCGGTGCAGGAGCCGAAATTAAATGGAAGGTATTTATACACCCGGCTAACCAAGCTTAGATACCCGGATATTTTAAGTTTTTTCTTTCACCTTATTAAGGGTACAAAACTGTACTTTTTTAAACGCAGTTTGAAAAAGTGTATTAATAATATTCCTTATATTATTTCTGTTTTTTTAAAGTAAATAGCAACAACTTTCTATGTTATTTATTTTCAGTTGATTATGGCATAATTTTTACACTTAGAATTAATTAATTTAACAATTATTTTAGATTCTGATTTCATGTGGCATTAATGTTGTTTTTGGAGGTTATGTTTTATTAACAAAACATCTGCAAAACAATAAACACTATGAAACCAAATTTTAAAAAAGCAACCTTGCTGCTGACGGGGATTTTAGCGGGCGGCAGGCTAATTGCTCAAACTCCAGATACATCACATGTATCGCATCCACATACCGACTATGTTAAACCCTTCTCCGGCGACGATGCATTCCGCACCTGGTCGATAGGTGTAAACGCTGGTATACTAACTCCTAACACACTTTTTGGATCAAACGACAAACAAGATTTCACTTCACCCAATGGAGAAATAGGTTACAGCATCTATGTTAAAAAGCAAATATTACCGTCGTTCGGTGTCCAGGCCGACTTCCTCGCAGGCAAATTAAGCGGCGACAATGCACATATTGATGCTTCTGGTAACTCGCCTATCAACAGCTTTAGCACTAAACTTCACTACGCTGCAAGTTTAAGTGCAGTTTTCAACCTGGCTAACATTAACTGGCACATTCATAAAACAGTTATTGAGCCATATTTCACTTTAGGCGTTGGTACGATGAATTATACTCCGGTTGTAACTTACGCTGATGGAACAGTCAGCAATTTTAAAACCGATAATAACGGTGTAATAAATGAGCTTTTTGTGCCAGCAGGAGCAGGATTAAAATTTAATGTAGCGCCCTTCATAAATATCGACCTTGGTTACCAGGTTAATTTTGTTTACTCAGACAACGTCGACGGTTACAAATATGGAGCAAACAATGACAAATTCTCCTATGCACATTTAGGCCTGGAATTTGTGCTGGGTAACAAGGCAAAACCACAGTTAGCTATGCATAACCCTGTAAATTCAATGCGTGAAGAGTACCTGCTGGAAAATAGTAATACGAGGGCGAGCCTGCAGGCGGAAATTGATGCAGAGAAAGCCAAAAACGACCAATTACGAAATGACTTAAATACTACGAACGCTAACCTTGCTAAGTTCACCACCGACAGCGATGGCGACGGTGTTCCTGATTTTTATGACAAGTGCCCAAATACGCCTCCCGGTACAAAAGTTGACGGTTCAGGTTGTCCGCTCCCTGTGGCAAAGGTTTACAATATAACCCAGGAAGACAAGACTGTTGTTAATGAGGCAGTTAGAAACCTTGAATTTGATTTTGCAAAATCAACAATCCGTGAGCACTCGTTTGCCAGTTTAGATAAGCTTGCTGACTTATTAAAGCAGAAGAATTTTAATTTAAAATTAGCAGGCTATACCGATAATGTTGGTTCAGTAGCTTATAACTTAAAGCTTTCAAAAGATCGTGCTGAAGCTGTTAAAACCTACTTAACCGGTAAAGGCGTAGATCCGGCACATATCCAGGCTGAAGGTTATGGTAAAGCAAATCCGATTGCCACTAACAAAACTGAAAAAGGTCGTCAGACAAACCGTAGGGTAGAATTTACTATATTCCAATAGGCTATTTGTTTTAAATAAGTAGAGACACAACGCTTTGTGTCTCCAACTATGCAGAACCTTAGTTTATAGCAATTGATGAAATTATCTGCGTGCGAGAGACGCAATGCATTGCGTCTCTACGAGCCTCTAAATAGAAAAAACATTATAAAAAAAGAACCGTTCAATTGAGCGGTTCTTTTTTTGTGCCTTTCTATTAACTAAAATCAAAAAACTCCGCAAGCGGACCGAAATAACTATTATCCCATCCTTCTGCAAAACCATCATATTCAGCATCGGGTATATTGGTATGTCTTAATTCAACGGACGTGCCGTTTTTATCAGGATGGAGCTTTATGGTAACAATCGAGGACTCTGGTTGTCCGTCAAAATACCATTGCTGCACTATTTTCTTTCCTTCTTCAAATTCAAGGTTCTTACCAACAATACTCCCTTCCCACATCGAAAATTCCGAACCCGGCTCGGTCGACATCTCGGCGGATTCTCCCGTCCACAATTCAATTGTCAGTGGGTTGGTTAAGGCGATATAAACCTCTTCAGGAGTGGCGGGGATGCGATAATATTTCTTGAAATCTTTCATTGTTGTATCTTATTTTATCTGAATTTCAGATGTGGTAATAGTCCGATTTTGTTGACAAAACTAACAATCATCATACATAAACCGCTATGAATCTTTAAATTCAAAATTGCTGTTAACTTTCCGGCTTTCGGACTTCCCGACTTTCGCACTTATAATTAACTTTGCCCATTATGACAGCTACCGAAATACGTAAGGCTTTTCTTGATTTCTTTGCATCAAAAGGACATGTTATTGTGCCATCGGCCCCCATCGTTGTTAAAAACGACCCTACATTGATGTTTACCAATGCAGGGATGAACCAGTTTAAATCTATTTTCCTGGGTGAAGAAGCGGCGAAATTTCCGCGTGTTGCGGATACCCAACGCTGTCTGCGTGTATCAGGCAAGCATAACGATTTAGAAGAGGTTGGTATAGACACCTATCACCATACCATGTTCGAAATGCTGGGCAACTGGAGCTTTGGCGATCCTGCCCGTCCGGCAGGCGGGTATTTTAAAAAAGAAGCTATTGCCTGGAGCTGGGAGCTGCTTACCGAGGTTTACAAACTGCCTAAGGACAGGCTTTATGTTAGCTATTTCGAGGGGGACGAAAAAGAAGGACTGGAAAGAGATACCGAAGCGTATAACTTATGGAAACAATACGTTGACGAAGACCACATATTACCCGGAAATAAAAAAGATAATTTTTGGGAAATGGGCGAAACCGGACCTTGTGGCCCATGTTCGGAAATACACTATGATAGCCGGGAAGAAGGTGAAAGGTTAAAGGTAAAAGGTGAAAGTCTCATCAACAAAGATCATGATCAGGTTATTGAGATATGGAATAACGTGTTTATGCAGTTTAACCGGCTAAAAGGCGGAGCCTTGCAACCCCTGCCTGCAAAGCACGTAGATACAGGTTTAGGCTTCGAGCGTTTGGTGCGTGTGCTGCAGGGGAAAACATCTAATTATGATACCGATGTTTTTCAGCCGCTGATACAGTTTATTGCGGAGAAGAGTGGGATACCATATCAAAAGCCCTCTTCGCCTCACCCTGCCCTCTCTAAAGGAGAGGGTTCTAAAGGCGGAGGCGAAAACAAAAAAGTCCTCTCCTTTGGAGAGGATTTAGGTGAGGCGAAGATGGATGATTTAGGTGAACCCAAAACGGACATAGCCATGCGTGTTTTGGCTGATCATATTCGTGCTATAAGTTTTGCGATTGCCGATGGACAACTGCCATCAAACAATAAAGCAGGCTATGTTATCCGCCGTATTCTACGCAGGGCAGTGAGATACTCATACCAATATTTAGGATTTAAGGAGCCATTTTTAAACCAGTTGGTGCCGTTGCTGGCCGATCAGTTTAAAGGGGTGTTTCACGAGTTATATAATCAAAAGGATTTTGTACAGAAGGTGGTTTTGGAAGAGGAGGTTGCTTTTTTAAGAACATTGACACAGGGTATTACTTACTTTGAAAATAACGTTGTAGGAGCCTTGGTCTGGGGCAATCCTGGCGAAAAGGGCAAAATTCCGGGTAGCGTTGCTTTTCTTTTGTCCGATACATATGGGTTCCCATTAGATTTAACCGAATTGATGGCGCGTGAAAAGGGTTTAGAGATAGATATGGCAGGTTATGAAAAAAACCTCGCCGAACAAAAATCCCGCTCCCGTGCCGCCACCGCCATTGATACCGGCGATTGGATAGTTTTAAAAGATGACGACAGCGTTGAGTTTACCGGCTACGACGAAACGGAAACTATCGCCCATATTATAAAATACCGTAAAGTAAAAGCCAAAGGAAAAGAACAATACCAGATTGTACTGGACAAGACACCTTTTTATGCCGAGAGCGGCGGTCAGGTAGGGGATACCGGTGAGTTGGTTTTTCCGGATGGAGAAGTTATTGAAGTGACCGATACCAAAAAAGAGAACGGACTGATTGTTCATTATGTTGATAAACTTCCGGAAAACGAAGCTATTGATGATGTGCTGACAGCTATCGTTAATAATGAAAGGCGGCAGAGCATCATGAATAATCATAGCGCAACTCACCTGCTTCATGCGGCTTTAAAACAGGTGCTCGGTGCCCATGTAAACCAGAAGGGCTCCTTAGTTAACGATGAATACCTGCGTTTTGACTTTTCGCACTTTGCAAAGGTGACCGATGATGAATTGCATCAAATTGAGTCGATAGTAAACGAAAAAGTTAGGACGGATATCCCGCTCAAGGAAGAGCGCAGTGTTGCTTATGCGGAGGCTATAACCAGCGGTGTAACTGCATTATTTGGGGAAAAATATGGCGAGTATGTGCGTGTGATAACCTTTGACGATGAATTTAGCAAAGAGCTTTGCGGTGGTACCCACGTCAAAGCTACCGGGCATATCGGTTTCTTTAAAATTATAGCCGAAAGTGCCGTTGCCGCAGGCGTTCGCCGTATTGAGGTCATTACAGGAATCGCAGCTGAGAACTATATCAATGATCAGAGCAAACTTGTTAATCAATTAAAGGAACTCTTAAAAAATCCAAAAGACATCCAAAAAAGCGTAGAAAGCCTGCTGGATGAAAATAACCGCCTAAAAAAGGAAATAGACAAATCAATCCTAGAAAAATCATCCGGATTAAAAAATGAACTGGCCCAAAAAGCCGAAAAAATCGACGGAATCAGCTTCATCGCACAAAAAGTGGAACTACCTAACGCCGATGCTGTCAAAAATCTCGCGTACCAGCTTAAGGATATCGTACCAAATCTTTTCCTCGTATTGGGTGTTGAGATTGATAACAAACCTGGGTTAACGGTTATGATAGCTGAGAACCTGGTGAAAGAAAAAAACATGAATGCCGGCAACATTGTGCGCGAACTCGCCAAAGAAATAAAAGGCGGGGGAGGCGGTCAGCCGTTTTTTGCTACCGCAGGCGGTAGCGATGTTAGTGGTTTAGCGAGGGCGCTTGAAAAGGCGAAAACGTTTATTGTATAACAACAGGTATATATATTGCTATTTCAGGTAGCAGAATTTGAAAAACTCCCAAGAAGAAATGAAAAACGCGCGTTGTCATGCTGAGCACCGTCGAAGCACGTGCGCAGAGGCCTTTACCCGCCAATACTTCGACGGGGCTCAGCATGACACCCAATAAAATTCGAAAAGACATTTATTTCTATAAATCTCCCGAGACAAACAAGTTCTCGGCGCTGCCATTTTTTTTCAAAAGTATAAAATGCGATTTTACGGCTAAATGCAATGGATATGATCTGTAGGGTAAATCATACTCTTTTGCATGCTTTTTTATAATAGGCGTGATAGCCGGATAATAAGTGTGCGCCACAGCAGGGAACAAATGATGTGCTACATGGTGGTTAAAACCGCCAAATAAAACGTTAGCCAATTTACTTTCAGTGCTGAAATCTTTTGTAGCACTTACCTGGTACATAGCCCAAGTGGAGTTGATCTTGCCGTCTTCCGGTGGCATAGGAAACATGGCGTCCTCGTCGACGTGTGTCGATAAAAGGGCCAACACGCCAAACGCGCTGGCTATAAAATGCATGGTGATAAATGCTGCTAAAACGGTGTACCATGCTTGTAACAGCACCAGCATAGGTATAAACAGCATGAACGCCAGATTTAGAATTTTGGCCCCGAATAATTTGAAATATTCAATTTTCGGGATGGCTACCACCCTTTTTACATAGTTATTTTTTGTCCCAAAAAAATCTTTAAAATCGCGGATAAAGAGCCAGTTCAGGGTGTACGTAAGGTACAGGAACCACATGTATATGTGCTGATACCTGTGAAAACTAAACCACTTACTTCCGGGGAATATCCTTACAATATCGCTTTGTTTTATATCAATGTCCCAGTGCTGCATGTTTGGGTAGGGGTGGTGCAAAACAAGATGTCGCTTTTTCCAGATAAAGCTGTTACACCCAAAAAGCTCCAATATATAGGTTAAATATTCGTTGTGTGCCCGTTTTTCAAATATTGCCCCATGTGCGGCATCATGAAAAACGTTTATAAAAACCAAAATCATGGTTATTCCCATTGAAATATAAAACAGGAACAACAAGGATGTATTATTTCCGAATATTAATATGCAACTATAAAAGACGAAAAACAAAGTCATCAAAAGTATAGACTTTAAAAATACGTGTCGCTGAAATTTTGCGTTGTTAAGTACTTTAGACTGAACCTCTTTGTGCAGGTTGTGGTAAAAATCATTTTTGCCTGCTTTTTTAAATGTAGGTTTTATGTATTTTTCCGCATTCATATGGTACCGGATATATAAAACGACTTAAAATTTTATTAAAATAGTAAAGCGGTATCGGCATCATATAACATAATTAAAGAACTTCAAGGGGATTATATTTGCTTAAATAAGCAAATTGTGTTATGGCCCGAAATGTTTTTAATTTTTAACCTGTTGACTAAATAGGTCAAAAGGCTTGGTTTAAGATTGTTTTATAATTAATTCAAAGTTTATGCCGGAACAAAATATATATGACATTTATAAGTAATAATTTTATATTTGAGCCTGACTAAGGCTGACTGCGATAGCTGGATATTATTTATGACAATTATAACAGACGGGATAAGTGACAAATATGAATTAGTTGTTGGATTAGAGGTACACGTTCAATTATCTACTTTAAGTAAATCGTTTTCATCCGATTCTGCTGCCTTTGGCGGTAATCCAAACGAACATGTTAGCGCGATATCTTTAGGACATCCTGGTACATTGCCGCGCATCAACGAAAAAATGGTAGCGTATGCGGTAAAAATGGGATTTGCCTGCAATTGTTCCATTAATCTGCGCAACACTTTTGCCCGTAAAAACTATTTTTACGCCGATTTGCCAAAAGGCTACCAAATTACTCAAGATCAAAAACCGTTATGTTTTGCAGGCTCAATATTAGTGCGACTGTCGGACGGCAGTTCAAAAAATATTGAGATACATCACATTCACATGGAAGAGGATGCCGGTAAGAGCATGCACGATCAGCATCACGCCGATTCGTTCATAGATTTGAACAGGGCAGGGGTTCCGCTGATTGAAATTGTTTCGAAACCTGATATGCGCAGTAGCGAGGAGGCCGGGCAATTCCTGACTGAAATACGCAAGTTGGTACGGTACCTGGATATTTGCGATGGAAATATGGAAGAAGGCAGTGTGCGATGCGATGCCAATATTTCGGTAAGGCTCAAGGGGGCGATAACCTATGGAAACCGTTGCGAGGTAAAAAACCTAAACTCTATACGCAATGTTCAACGGGCTATCGAGCATGAATTTGAAAGACAAGTGGAAATTATAGAAAGCGGCGGATACATTGAACAGAATACGCTTAATTTTAACGCAGCCACCGGCGAAACGTCCGCTTTGCGCTCAAAGGAAACGGCTAATGATTATCGTTACTTCCCGGAGCCCGACCTGGCGCCCCTCCTTTTAACAAAGGAGTACGTCAATCAAATAAAAAATAGCCTTCCGGTATTACCAAATGAGCTTTATAATAAATACACAACTCAATTAGGTCTGTCGGATTATGACGCAGGTGTAATAACAGCCGATAGGGAGTTTGCCCTGTATTTTGAGGAACTCATCGGCAATACAGATAATTACAAGTCAGCAGCAAATTGGCTAATGGGGCCCGTTAAATCGCATCTCAACGAAAACAACCTGGCAATTACCGAAATGAGCCTTAAGCCCGAAACTTTAGCTGAATTGATAAGGCTTATCGATTCAGGAAAGATTAATAATTCAATAGCGGCCCAAAAGCTTTTCCCTGAATTATTAAAAAATGGCTCCAAAAAAGCATCGGATGCAGCAAAGGAATTAAATTTGCTGATCAGCCAGGATAGCACAGATTTACACCGGTATATTAATGATGCAATAGCCAAGTATCCCGATAAGGTAATTGAATACCAAAAAGGAAAAAAGGGCGTTTTAGGCTTGTTTATGGGCGAAATTATGAAAAGCTCAAAAGGCCGGATCGACCCTCAAAAAACGAATCAATTGTTAATTAAAGAATTAGAATCTAAATAAGGTGAAAGGTAAAAGCGGAAAGCTAAAAGCAATATTAATTTTAGCTTTTAGCCTTAGGCTTTTTGCTTTTAGCTTGAAATCTCAAATCTCAAATCTCATGAAGCGCTTATTTTCATATAGCATCGTCTTGTTTTCTTTATTCGTATTTTCATGCAAAGACAATAATGCTTTTACCATTTCAGGATCGGTAACCAATCCGGGAAGTTTAAAAAGCGTTTACCTGCTTAGAGCAGATAGTACACAAATATCAGTTATCGACTCAACAAATTTGAGTGACCAGGGAAAATTTCAGTTTAAATCCCAGGCACCTTTTGCAAATCTTTACAAAATACGCATCGGCGGAGCCATATTTGATGTGATTGCAAAAAACGGCGACGAAATCACTTTCAGTACCAACGTTACCGATCCAACCCATGCTTACCAGGTTTCAGGTTCAAACGAATCGGAGAAAATTAAAGAGTTTAATAAGATCAGCAATTTCTATGGCGAAAAGAATGATAAGCTAGCTGGCGAATATCAGAATAAAGTGCAGGCGATCGGTAAAGAATCTGATTCCCTGATCAATGCTTACCGGCCGCTGTTTCAGAAAAATATTGATGCCTATAGCATAGCCGTTTTAAAATTTATAAATGATAACAAAAGCTCTCTCGCAAGCTTTTACGCCGCTACCTCACTCGATCAGGTTAAGTATGAACCTCAATTGATAGCTTATGCGGATGCCATTAAAGACAGTTTTAAAGGCAACCTGGCGGCGGAGCATTTTGTAAAACAAATGGAGTTTATTAAACCTGTATCTATTGGGCACAAAGCGCCTGATTTTACTATTGGAGGCTTAGACGGAAAACCAGTTAAACTATCAGATTATAAAGGTAAATATGTGATGCTTGATTTTTGGGCATCCTGGTGTGGTCCATGCAGGCATGAGAACCCCAATGTGGTAAAACAATATGCAATTTACAAACCATTGGGTCTTAACATTCTGGGAATTTCGTTGGATACAGACAAGGACAAATGGCAACAGGCAATCAACGCCGATGGCCTTACCTGGAGCCACGCCTCGGACCTGAAGTCCTTTGAAGGTCCGGTTGAAAGGCTATACCAAATTGATGCAATACCTTCGAATTTTATTATCGACCCACAGGGAACCATCATTGCTAAGAACGTTACAGGCTCTGATCTTGAAGAATTTTTAAACAAAATATTTAGTAAGTCTCAACAAATCGTTAACATAAAATAAAACTTAACGATTTATTAATATTAGCTTTACCATTACGTTCATTTGTTCGCCTACTTTTATGCAAAAATTCAACCTTAATGAGTAACTCTACTAAACAGAAAATTCTAATTGTTGATGACGAGCCGGATATTTTGGAGCTGATTGAGTACAACCTTAAAAAAGAAGGTTACCAGGTATTTTTGGCCCGTAACGGACAAGAGGCTGTAGCCGAAGCAAAAAGATCTTTACCAGACCTGATTGTTCTGGATATTATGATGCCCAAAATGGATGGCATCGAAGCCTGCCGTATCATGCGTACCATGCCCGAGTTTAAAAATACTTTCATGGTATTTTTAACCGCCAGGAGTGAAGAATATTCGGAAATTGCCGGCTTTAATGTTGGCGCTGACGACTATATTGCCAAGCCAATAAAGCCAAGGGCGCTTGTAAGCCGGATTAACGCTATACTACGCAGAAACGCGCCTTCCGAGGATGTAGTTGATAATAAATTGGAAATAGGCAATTTAGTTATTGACCGCGAAGCCTATCTTGTTTACCAAAATGGTGACAAAGTGGTGTTGGCCAAAAAGGAGTTTGAATTGCTTTATCTGCTTGCTTCAAAACCGGGCAAGGTTTACACCCGCGAAGTTATCTTAAAAAATATTTGGGAAGATTCGGTAGTGGTTACTAACCGCACTATTGATGTTCACATACGTAAACTCCGTGAAAAGCTTGGTGACGATGTTGTCGCGACTGTAAAAGGCGTTGGTTACAAATTCGAAGGATAAATAGAAAAGGCGGTCAGATAAAAAAATGACCGCCTTTTTATTTACTGATGGAGTTTATTTTGCGGTTGCTGCTCTTTTGGCTTTTGTGGTTTTACCTGCAGTTGATTTTGGAGTTGCAGCTTTTTTTGAATTTACAGTAGCTGCAGCTGCCTTAGCCTTGGTACCTTTCGCCTTTTCGGCAGCTTTGTCTTTTAATGTTGTGGCGGTGGTTTTTGCTTTTACTGCCGTTGCAGATGTTTTTGCAGCAACAGTCTTTTTTGCTGTAGCGGCCTTCTTTGCTACGACGGTCTTTTTAGCGGCAACCTTTTCCTTTAAATGATCAAAGGTTTCTTCCGCCGACTCTTTTATGTCTTCTGCCTTATCTTTGGTTCCATCCCAAAGGTCCTCAATTGTTTCTTTTACCTTTTCGAAAAATCCCTTTTCTTCAGGTTTAGTTGATTTATTACTCATGGTTTGTTGTTTTAAGTTTTTTATTTAACCATAACGATAAATGTTTGTTTTATTTCTATTAACAAATTGTTAGCGGACGTGACGGACTGTAAACATTTGTTTAATTTAATAACCGTATTTTTGCCGGCTATTAGTTAAATATGAAGTTTCCGAAATTTGCCGACCTGATATTATTTGAGAATGACGATATCATAGTAGTAAACAAACCGCCATTTATCAGTTCGCTCGATGAACGGGAAGGCGGTGAAATAAATATGCTGCGCCTGGCGAAAAGTTACTCTGCCGATGCTCAGATCTGTCATCGTTTGGATAAAGAAACATCGGGCGCATTAATTATTGCTAAAAACCCGGAGGCTTATCGCGAGATATCCATACAATTTGAAAAACGAAGGGTAAAAAAAGTATATCACGCCGTGATTGACGGTATTCATGTTTTTGAAAATCTGCTCATCGATCTGCCAATACTCAATATAGGAAAAGGTAATGTAACCATAAGCCGACAGGAAGGTAAAAGAGCAGAGACCTGGTTCCAATCATTAAAATATTTCAAACATTATACGCTGGTTGAATGCCGGCCGGTAACCGGGCGTATGCACCAGATACGTATTCACCTGGCCACACAAAAGGCTTCCATTGCGGGAGATGAAATGTATAAAGGCGAACCTGTTTTCCTGTCAAAGCTTAAAAGAAAATACCATTTGGGCAAAGACCAGGAGGAGCAACCCATTATGAAGCGATTTGCCCTGCATGCTTATGAGGTAAGTTTTAAATTGCTAAATGGCGAAGATATCACAATCCACGCACCCTATCCCAAGGATTTTGAAACGCTGTTGAAGTTGCTGGAAAAGTTTGATAGTTAGAATGTACCACACCAAACTTACGAAGTTTCCAAAACTTCGTAAGTTTAAAATGTCTTTTCAATCTTTTTGAAAAACCAAAAAATGCTGTATGCGCAAAAACTCGCCATCTTCAGCTAAATGAAAACCATTTGCTGTTAGCTCTTTGGTCACTTGTGCCACGCTGGTTTTGTGCAATTCTTTTATCTCAACTTTGGGGTCTTCGGCACGGTATTCTATTAACAACAGCTTGCCGTTTGGTTTTAACGAACGGCGGATGGCCTGCAGCATTTCGTGCGGATAAAGCAATTCGTGATAGACATCAACCATTATAGCGAGGTCAATGGAATTATCAGGCAGGTTGGGCGATTGTTCACCACCTTTTATTACGATAACATTATTTTGGTCCAATTTTTTGCTTCGCTCTTCAAGGTATTTAATGGCGTCGTCCTGTATCTCTACAGCATATACCTTTCCCAACGGTACTTTAGGGGCAATACGAAATGTATAATAGCCGCTCCCGGCGCCAATATCGGCAACCACGCTGCTTTTTGTGATGGGTAATTTTGAAATTGCTAAATCGGTGTTTTCTTCCTGTGGCCTTGAACTGCGCTCCAGCCAGTCGACACCTTCAAAACTCATTATATGGGCTATCTCGCGACCTTTATAAAATTTGCCGGTACCGCCAGAGGTTGCTTTTTTGTAGGTATAAATCGAATCAACCGATTGCTGGGCGTAAGCCCCTAGGCTCCAAAATGCAGCAAATAAGCAAAGCGTAAAGACGAATTGAGATTTCAGACGAAACATAACAATATAACCCGGTTAATCCAATCTTGTTCACAACACCGGCAAGGTTTCGTACCTATGGCACGAAAAATCTATTTTATTTTCGTGTCTACCGATGTTCGATTCCTCTAGGATCGGGGTTCACCTTTCACCTTTCACCTTTCTTACGTGGCGTATCCCAAAATCTTCATCACCTGCTTGCTGTTTTGTTCTTCGCCAAAAACTTCGAAATTGAAGGTCTCATCACGGTTACGTCTGATGATCACATGTTTTGGTGAAGGCAGCAGGCAATGGTGAATTCCGCCGTAGCCGCTTAGCACTTCCTGGTAGGCTCCTGTATTAAAAAAGCCCAGGTATTGTACCTTACGCGTTTTGGGCATAAATACACTGTTCATATGTGCTTCCTGGTTATAATAGTCTTGCCCATCGCAAGTAATCCCGCCAAGGTTAACCCGTTCATATTCAGCGTCCCAGTTATTTACAGGCAACAGAACATACTTTTGATTAAGTGCCCAAACATCGGGCAGGTTAGTGATGAAGGATCCATCCAGCATAAGCCATTTTTCGCGGTCGTTTTGCTGTTTGCGGCCCAGTACTTTATATAAAATGCCCGATGCTTCGGCAACTGTATATTTACCAAATTCTGTGATGATATCAGGTTCTTCAGTATCGTTATCGGCGCAAATTTCTTTAATACGACTCACAATTTCGTTGATCATGTATTCATAATCAAAATCAAAAACCAATGAGTCTTTAAAAGGCATGCCACCGCCAATATCAAGGGTATCAAGTGCAGGGTTTATCTTTTTAAACTTGCAGTATAGCGTAACGTATTTTTCAAGTTCGTTCCAATAGTAAGGGGTATCAGATATACCAGAATTGATAAAGAAATGCAGCAGCTTTACCTGGAAATTTGGATTTCCTTCTATCTTATTATAATAAAAGTCAATAATATCTTCCATGCGCACACCTAAACGCGAGGTATAAAATTGTGAGTCGGGTTGTTCTTCCGCAGCTATACGGATGCCCAGGCTACATGGTGTATCCAGTTCAATCTCGTCATCGTAAAGGTTAAATTCTTCCTTGTTATCTAATACCGGGATAATATTTTTAAACCCATCGTGCAGCATATCGATAATGTACGTTTTATATTGAAAGGTTTTAAAACCGTTGCATATCACCGTAATGTCTTTATTTACGACACCCTTTTTTTCCAGTGCGTCAATCATGGGCATATCAAAAGCCGATGATGTTTCCAGGTGTATTTCGTTTTTAAGCGCTTCTTCAACTACATGCTTAAAATGGGAGCTCTTGGTGCAATAGCAATATTTGTAGCTGCCACGGTAGTCATTTTTAACAATTGCTTGCTGGAATAACAACTTTGCCTGCTGTATTTTTTTTGTGATGATAGGCACATAGGTGAAACGAAGGGGGGTGCCATACGTTTCAATCATTTCCATTAAATTGAGGTCGTGAAAATATAATTCATCCTCTATGATCTCAAAACCTTCCTGCGGAAAACCTACACTCAGATCAAGAAATTCCTGGTAACTCTGCATTATTTAAAATTTTGCCAAAAATGTAATTTTTAAACGGAATAATTACCTATTTGTTGGTAGAATTTTTATAGTTGAAATGTAAATTAGTTGATGGCCTATGGTTCATGGTTCATAGCAGCTTCGGTGACTGTCACCTGAGAAATAATTTCAATAATTCTGATCGCCTATGAACCATCAACCATGAACTATGAACTGAGGGGTAAATGCACCTCCGCCATCATACACCTCGCACTGCCGCCGCCATTATTTTCAATTGTATGTATATCGGCGTAAACCAATTTGCCGTATTTCTCCAGGCTTTGTTTTTGCGTTTGATCTAATGCTTCAAATGCAGTTTTCGACATTACTATCAAGTTTTCACCCGATTTGTTTTTAACTTCAAGCATGTTGCCTGCAAAATTGTTCATCTGCTCGAAAGAAATGGTTATGGTCTCTTTATTTGTTAATTTGAGGATTGTTATAACGGCGTTTTTTTCATCCTCGTCGGTTATACTATCCAGGCAAACAACAGCAAACTTGCTTCCGATGCACATCAAAACATTGGTATGATAGATGGCCTGGTGATATTCGTCGAATGCTTTAAAACTAACTTCTTTATAACCCGTCTGCTCACAAAACAAAGCCAATACCTCAAGGTCAGTCCGTGGCGAGATACAGGCGTAAGCTATTTTGTTTTCCCTGTCGAGCACCATGCTGCCCGTTCCTTCAAGAAATTTACCTTCATGTTCGAACCGACTCAGATCGATAACATGTTTTACCATGAAACGATCTTCTAACCCCATGATAATATCTTCACGGCGTTCAAGTCGTCTGTTTTCGGCTTGCATAGGATATAAAAAAACATTGCCGTCCGCGTGGAACGATACCCAGTTGTTGGGAAATATAGAATCGGGGGTATAAGGCTCCAGTGTGTCTTCTACAACAGTAACATCAACACCGTTTTCACAAAGTGTATTTACCATCGTATCAAATTCCTGCCGGGCTTGCTGTTTGATCCGGCCACTGGCGGCATTCCTTTTTTGAAAGGCATTACTTGAAGCTGTTTCCTCATTAAAACCGAAGTTAACCGGCCTGATCATCAGCAGGTGCGAGGTGGATTGGGTGTTTGGGTTTGTGTTCATGGTTCATAGTTCATAGTTCATAGTCGGAAGCGCATAATTCCATGAACTATGAACCATCAACTATGAACTTCTTATATAATCTTATCCCTCAAAAGTGGCATGCTCATACAGTGAAACCCACCGCGTGCTCTTGAAAGTTCTGAAGATGGCATTAATATTAACGTATTTTCCATTTTCTGCGGATCAAGTTCATTGTTTTCAAACTTTTGAAGCAGCTCTTTTACTTTTATTATTTCAAAACCATGTTCTTTAAAAGCATCCATAGTTTTATCATTGCGATCATATCCCAATACAACGCCTTCTTTTAAGGCCAATAAGTTGCACGAGTCGGTCCATTGTTCGCGCGCATCAAAAGGAAAAGTATCATTTCCCGAATAAATAAATTCGGTCTTCTCTTTGCTTTGCAGGTCATTCTCGCTTATATCTTTTAGTAAATCTTCAAGACCTTCAAATGTTTTTGGTTTTTTCCCTTTTTCAAACTGCACAATTTCTGCTTTATCTTTGGTTTTTTTATCAACAAACCACGATATAGGCTCATGCTTTTCATGGAAACTTTCGGTTATGGCCAATGAACGCAGTAACACCCACATGTTCCGTTTTACTTGCGTAAAAACAGTGTCGATATGCATGTAATCGCGCTTATGTGGGATTTTTACTACCGTTATCTTTTTTACGGCGTTGTGTTCGAACAACAATTTAACCGCCTCGTTAGCTCCGCTTACCGATGTGCGTTCACTACAGCCTATTATTAAATGCTGCGGACTAACCATCATCAAATCCCCGCCCTCCAGTGTCGTTTTTTAGTCATGCTCTTCGCCGGGGCGTAAAAAATGCTGTACAGTTTCGGGTATTTCTAAAATGTTATCGCGGTAAGCTGAAAACAAGGGATGATTGAAAAATATATACCTGGCAATTAAGGTCTCCCGTGCCCTTGCTTTTTTTGCGGGCTTGTTCAGCAGCATAAAGTTGTTAACAGCTACGCCGATATCCCTCGAAAAAATTAAATTAGGTATAGGAGCGAAGATCATCTCATTATCACTCAACGACCCTGAAATAATGATCCTGGCAAGTTCAACCGGGGGTGTATCAATTAACTTTTGCTGCAAACGGTAGTTGCAGCTTTCGATGGCACAAACCGATGCCACGAGTTTCTTGCATATATCAGCCTCTTTCAAAATATCTTCAAGCAGGCTTTGAATCTCTATCACGTTAGTTGATGAATGAAAGCCTTTATTACCCGGTTTAAAAAAAGAACGATCACTTTTTGCAGAGTCTATCAGCTGAAGCTTTCCCTTAATTTTATCAGGATCAAGAAAATACATCAGCAACTTAACATAGTAATCGTATTCATCTTTGCGTATGGTATCCAGGTGAACAATATCTTCAAACAACCAGTCCTGCGCTTTTGAAGGCACTACTTTTCCCAGCCCGTTATCAGGGCTGTGGATTAATAATGTTCGGAGGCTGCCAATTTCGGAGGTTACATCTAATTTAAAATCGCGATCGTTTGATATCATAAATGATTTGTAGCTACGGCAAATCTATTCATTTTTATTTCGGAATGCGGAATTTGGATTTCGGATTTATTGTCTGAACCGGGATTCATAGGATTAAAATATTATAAGATTTAAGGATCATCGGATTGAACTTTGCATCTTGACAATCCTAAAATCCTGTAAATCCTGATTCCGACAATCTTTCGGAGTTATTTCATTAATTTTGGCCGATGAATTTTATTACCGACGCCGCTGCTAAAGCTATTAAACACTTATACAACACTGATATCGCTGCCGGGGATATTGGCTTACAAGAAACCCGTAAAGAATTTGAAGGCCAAATCACAATAGTTACTTTCCCGTTCACCAAATTTTCAAAAAAATCGCCCGAACAAACCGGCCACGAAATAGGCGCGTACCTGCAAAACGAACTAAAAGAGGTTGCCGGGTTTAATGTGATCAAGGGTTTTCTGAACATTTCATTATCTGATGACTACTGGGTAAATAGCCTGTACAATGAAATTTTGCCTGATGATTTTGCTGTTTTCCAGCCAAATGGAAAAAAAGTAATGGTCGAATATTCATCGCCGAATACCAATAAACCACTGCACCTTGGGCATGTACGAAACAATCTGCTCGGTTATTCAGTTGCCGAAATTTTGGCTGCTGCCGGATATGAAGTTATAAAAACAAACCTGGTTAATGACCGGGGCATCCATATTTGTAAATCAATGCTGGCCTGGCAAAAGTTTGGGAATGGTGAAACCCCGGAATCATCAGGTTTAAAGGGAGATCACCTGGTAGGTAAATATTACGTGCTGTTCGATAAAGCTTACAAAAGCCAGGCAGCAGAGTTAAAAGCGGCCGGGCAAACAGAGGAAGAAGCAAAGAAAAACGCTCCTATAATAAGGGAAGCACAGGAAATGCTGCAGAAATGGGAGGCGGGTGATAAGGAGGTTATAAGTCTGTGGAAAACCATGAATGCTTGGGTTTACGCCGGATTTGAAGAAACCTATAAACGACTAGGGGTAAACTTTGATAAATTCTATTACGAATCGAACACTTATTTGTTAGGCAAGGATATTGTTGATGAGGGCCTGCAAAAAGGCGTTTTCTTCAGAAAAGAAGATAACTCGGTATGGATTGACCTCACTAATGAAGGGCTTGACCAAAAATTGATATTACGGGGCGATGGCACTTCTGTTTACATGACCCAGGATCTGGGCACAGCTCAATTGAAATACGACGACTTCCACATGGATAAGTCTATTTATGTGGTTGGCAACGAGCAAGACTATCATTTTAAGGTATTATTTACGATCTTAAAAAAATTAGGTAAGAAGTGGGCTGGAGGCTTGCTTCACTTATCATACGGTATGGTTGATTTGCCGTCCGGAAAGATGAAATCGCGGGAAGGGACTGTGGTTGATGCAGATGATTTGATGGACGAAATGGAGCAGACTGCTAAAGAACAAACAGAAGCCATGGGTAAGGTTGACGGTTTTACGGAAGCGGAAAGACTGGAGCTATATCATACCATTGGCATGGGCGCTTTAAAATATTTTCTTTTAAAAGTCGACCCTAAGAAACGGTTGTTGTTCGATCCCAACGAGTCGGTAGATTTCCAGGGACATACCGGGCCATTTGTTCAGTATACCCATGCGCGTATAAGATCTGTTTTAAGCAGGGCAGCTGTTTCTTCGATATCTAAGACTAACATCCCCGCAAAATTTGACCCGGAAGAACGGGATGTGATTGTGACGCTGTCGAAGTTCCCCGAAATGATAGAACAAGCTGCGGAAGGATACAGCCCTGCCATAGTTGCCAATTATGTGTACGAACTGGCAAAAACTTATAATAAGTTTTATCACGAAAAATCGATATTACAAGCCGAAGATGAAACAACAAAACAATTCAGACTTCAGCTTTCTATCGCATCAGGTAAAGTAATAAAAAAGTCGATGGCTTTACTTGGGATTGAGGTACCCGAGCGAATGTAGAGGCAGTAGGCAGTAGGCAGTAGGCAG
>DASXMZ010000501.1:0-3994 GCA_036495385.1 Mucilaginibacter sp.
AAGGACTTCGTACTGCAATAATTGAAACGGGTAAGCGGGTGCAGGCGGCAACCGGAAAAAGCATGATTGTATTGATTAAGCCGGCTGAACATTCCGTTTATGCTAACCTGGTTGACGCCCTTGACGAAGTTAATATTACAAAAGTACAGACCTACGCCATAGTTGATATTTCTAAAACCGACATCGACTTGTTAAAACAGAAGGGGATGTATTGATAGTTTGCAGTAGGCAGTAGCAGCAGGCAGTTGGCAGTTGTGAAAATAATTTGCAGATTGCAGTGGTAAAAAAGATTAAGTCGTTGCTTTTAGTGGCGCCGGCGCAAGTTGCAACCTACTCATTGACTCGCTGCTTACTGCCTACTGAGAACTGCCCACTGCTAACTGGAAACTGCACACTGCCTACTGCTGACTGCCATTACCGGCCGTAAACTGGGCAAAAAACAAAACATTTTCTTTTCTCCCGGCATACTAAAAAAAATACAATTAAGTTTTACCTTTGTTGCCTGAAAAAAACAGGACTGATTTTTAGAGACAAACTAAAAAACAGTTTGATTTTTATTATTGATAAATCAAAAGCAAAACGTTGGGTAGTATGTTATTAAGCATTTTCTATAAAATTACATCTCATTTAAGCCCGGCTTATGGCTTTTAATAATCGGTATGATGGGATATAAGCATAAGATTGATTTGTTGAAATTGCCAAAGCACATAGCTATAATTATGGATGGTAATGGAAGATGGGCAAAGGAAAAAGGCAAACTAAGAATATTTGGCCACCACAATGGTGTGCTGTCGGTTAGGGATGTTGTAGAAGGCGCTGCTGAACTTGGTATCAATTACCTTACCTTATACACCTTTTCGTCGGAAAACTGGAACAGGCCAAAGCTTGAAGTAATGGCAATTATGGAATTAATGGTCTCCACCATCCATAAAGAAATTGACCGTCTTATGAATAATAATGTAAGTTTACAGGCTATAGGCGATTTAAATATGCTTCCGAAAAAATGCCTTGATGAATTAACCAACGCAATCAATAAAACTTCCGGAAACACGGGCCTTGTACTTACGCTGGCCTTGAGTTATAGCTCAAGGAACGAAATTTTACAGGCTGTAAAACAAATAGCCGGTAAAGTACAGAGCGGCGAAATCAAAATAGATGATATTGACGAAGAAACTTTTGAAAACAATTTATATACAACTGGCATGCCCAACCCCGAATTGCTGATCAGAACCAGCGGCGAATATCGCATTAGTAACTACTTGCTTTGGCAAATTGCGTATGCCGAATTATACTTCACATCAAAGTTATGGCCCGATTTCCGTAAGGAGGATTTGTTCGAAGCTATCCTCGATTATCAGAAACGGGAACGCCGTTTTGGCTTGACCAGTGAGCAGGTCAACTAAATTTTTACTTTTAACACTTTTTAACAACTGTATAAATTATTTTTAGCCCACTAAAATATTCGAATGAATAAATTCCTTTTTGCTATTCTTTTCTCTGTATTGACTACCGCTGCTTTGGCCCAGGTTTCAAACCAAAGATATTCGTTATCGAAATCATCCATACCTGCTGATAGTTTAAGTTATCTTGAACCCAAAGATTATATTATAGGCGGCATCTCAATAACAGGGACCAAATACCTGGATAAAGATGTATTGCTGCAGATATCAAAACTAAACAAAGGCGACCGTATTAATTTGCCGGGTGAGGCTAACGCCAACGTTATTAAAAATTTATACGGACAAGGTTTGTTTGACGATGTACAGTTAAACATTACAAAAATTAACCTGGATACAATATATCTTGAAATCAATGTTACTGAGCGTCCCCGTTTATCGCGGCTGCATTTAACAGGCCTGCGAAAAGGTGAAATTGAAGATGTGCAGAAAAAGCTATCTGATAAAACCGGTAAAATAGTAAACGAGAATTTATTGAGCACAACCACGGCTATAATTAAAAAGCATTTTAATGAAAAGGGTTTTTTAAATACTACTGTTACCATTAAACAGAGAAAAGACCCGGGCGATGCCAACAGTGTAATACTGGATGTTGCTATTGATAAAAAGCAAAAAGTTATGATCAGCAAGGTCACTTTTGAAGGCAATAAAGCATTTAAGCAAAGTACCCTTAAGGAATACCTCAAAAAAACCCGCGAAATGAGGTGGTACAATGTATTTGGATCAAGGAAATTTAAGCAGGATAAGTACATTGAGGATAAGCAGAACCTTATTACAAAAATGCAGGATAAAGGCTATCGGGATGCCGAACTTTTGAGTGATACTGTTTTTAAAACCGGCGAAAATACGGTGGGAATTCATATTAAACTATATGAAGGAAATAAGTACTTTTTCGGCAATATAAAGTGGTCGGGCAATGCGAAATATCCTGCTGAAGTACTGAGTAAAATTTTAAAAATAAAAAAAGGCGATGTTTTTAGCGAGGATGAATTAAACAAACGGTTAAGCGGCCCTACGCCGAATGACGATGACGTTTCATCATTTTTTTTGAATGATGGCTACTTAACCTACAATGCTGATCCGGTTCAGACTAAAATTTACCACGATACTATTGACCTTGATATAAGGGTATATGAAGGCCCTCAGTACACAATTAACCGTGTTATTGTTAAAGGCAACGACGTAACCAACGATAAAGTGGTGCGACGGGAGATACGGACCAAACCTGGACAGAAATTTAATAAGGAATTACTGATACGCAGCTCGCGCGAAATTGGACAATTGGGTTTCTTTGACGAACAGAAAACTGAACCCAAACCAACTAACATAAATCCGCAGGATGGAACCGTCGACATTATTTATAACGTAGTTGAAAAGCCTTCGGATCAGATTGAACTTTCTGGCGGCTACGGCGGAGGGCAGTTGGTGGGTACCCTTGGACTAACATTTAATAATTTTTCATTAAAGAATATTTTTCATCTGAAAGCCTATAAACCGTTACCAAAAGGTGATGGCCAGAAACTAAGTTTAAGGGGCCAATCCAGCGGACGTACCTATCAAAACTTTTCGTTTACCTTTTCTGAACCATGGCTCGGGGGTAAAAAGCCCATCTTCTTTGCACTGTCTGCTTATACCCAGTTAAGTTCAACCGGGCAGTATTATGCACCAACAAGCCCTTTATATAATAAATTACGGATAAATGGCGTGGGTGTTACATTGGGTAAACGTTTAAACTGGCCCGATAACTACTTCCAGTTAAATTACTCCTTAAATTTGGACCATTACAACCTGGATAATTATACCGGTTATTTATTTCAAAACGGTACCTCAATTAACATTAAGCTTACCCAGGAGTTGACCAGGAATTCACTCGACGCTCCTATTTATCCTACAACCGGATCTAATATCAGGTTAACACTGCAAGGCACACCGCCATACTCATTATTCAACAATATTGACTATGCGATAGCTACTCCCGAGCAAATTTATCACTGGGTTGAATACTATAAAATGAAGTTCGATGCACAATGGTTTCAAAGGATAAGCGGTAAACTGGTATTGATGACACAAGTGCGGTTTGGATTTTTAGGCGAGTATAACTCATATGTGCCACCCTCTCCGTTCGAGCGGTTCAAATTGGGTGGTGACGGTATGCAAAGCTATCAGTTTTTACAGGGAAGCGATATCATCGGTTTAAGAGGTTATCAAAACTTCTCGGTAATTCCTGAAGGTACAAATTATAACGTAAATACCAATCCGGGCAGTCCTATATATGATAAGTATACATTCGAACTGCGACACCCTGTTATTCAGAGTCAATCGGCTACTATATTTGCGTTGGCC
The DNA here is from genome assembly GCA_036495385.1 of Mucilaginibacter sp. Taxonomy (GTDB): domain Bacteria; phylum Bacteroidota; class Bacteroidia; order Sphingobacteriales; family Sphingobacteriaceae; genus Mucilaginibacter. The sequence goes on from DASXMZ010000501.1 coordinate 3,801, forward strand.
TTTGCAGAAGGCGGAAATACTTGGGAAACTTTTGATAAATTTGCACCTTTTAATGTTCGACGCTCGGCCGGTGTTGGTGTTAGAATATTTTTACCTATTTTTGGCTTGCTTGGCCTTGATTACGGTTATGGTTTTGACCCAATTCCGGGTATACCGGCAGCGAACAAAGGGCAATTTAGTTTTTCAATTTCCCA
>DASXMZ010000502.1:0-10035 GCA_036495385.1 Mucilaginibacter sp.
TTATCTCGCGCAGCTCTTCAGCTAAAAAGCGGAAGAGGTTAACGATATGCTCGGGTTTACCGCTAAATAATTTCCTTAACTCTGGATCCTGGGTGGCTACACCTACGGGGCACGTATTCAGATGGCATTTTCGCATCATGATACAACCACCGGCTACTAAGGCCGCAGTTGCAACGCCCCACTCTTCAGCACCCATCAAACAGGCTATAGCTAAATCACGGCCTGTTTTCAACTGACCGTCAGTTTGCAGAACCACCCTGCTGCGCAGTTTATTACGTACCAGTGTTTGATGCGCTTCGGTTAAACCAAGTTCCCACGGCAAACCAGCATGCTTAACAGAGCTTATTGGCGAAGCGCCAGTACCACCATCGTAACCTGCAATTAAAATAACATCGGCGTGTGCTTTTGCAACACCGGCTGCTATGGTACCAACACCTGCTTTCGAAACCAATTTAACATTGATACGTGCGGCGCGGTTAGCATTTTTGAGGTCGAATATTAGTTGTGCTAAGTCTTCTATCGAATAAATGTCATGGTGCGGTGGAGGAGATATTAAGCCTACTCCTGGTGTAGAGTGACGTGTTCTGGCAATCCAGTCATCAACTTTGTGGCCGGGTAGCTGACCGCCTTCGCCTGGTTTAGCACCCTGTGCCATTTTTATCTGCAGCTCATCGGCGTTGGTTAAGTAGTTTGAAGTTACTCCAAACCGCGCCGATGCCACTTGTTTGATAGCCGAACGCATGGAATCGCCGTTAGGCAAACGCTCATATCTTATTTCGTCTTCCCCGCCTTCGCCGGTGTTGCTTTTGCCGCCTATGCGGTTCATAGCAATTGCCATGGTGCTATGTGCTTCGTGTGAGATTGATCCGAAGGACATTGCGCCTGTGGCAAAGCGCTTCATGATATTTTCGGCAGGTTCTACCTCGTCAATGCTGATCGCTTCGCGGTGATGCGCAAAGTCAAGCAATCCCCTGATGGTGAAGTGCTTTTCGCTTTGCTCGTTTATTTCCTTAGCATAATTTTTATATACCGAGTAGTCGTCGCTGCGAGTAGCATGCTGTAATAAATGGACAGTGGTCGGGTTAAATAAGTGTGATTCACCACGACGTTTCCATTGGTAAATACCACCTTCGGGTAATAACCTATCAGGACTTTTCGCACCAAAACCAATACGGTGTTTACAAAGCGATTCGCGGGCAATTTCATCGAGCCCTAATCCGCCAATGCGGGTTACAGCGCCTGCAAAATATCGGTCGACAACAGACTGGTTAATTCCTAATATTTCAAAAACCTGCGAGCCGTGATAAGATTGCAGCGTTGATATACCCATTTTCGAGAATATCTTTAACAAGCCATCATTTACAGACTTTACATAATTTTTGTTTAGTGTTTTTATATCGAGGTTCGTTTCTAAACTACCGTTGTTTTTAAGTACTTCGATAGTTGAAAGGGCCAGGTATGGATTTATTGCAGTGGCGCCAAAAGCAAGCAAGCAGGCAAAGTGATGAACTTCCCAGGTATCGCCTGTTTCAACAACCAAACCAACTGAACCACGACGGCCACTTCTGATAAGATGATGATGCACAGCTGACACAGCCAATAAAGATGGTATTGGTGCATGCTCAGAGTCGATGGCACGGTCGGAAAGTATCAATACTTCGAAACCATCGTCAACAGAATCCTCAGCATAACGGCAAAGCCTTGCTATCCCTTTTTCAAGGCTGCCCGGCATGCCATCCGCATTATAATAAGTCTGCAGCGTTTTAGCATGGAACATGCCGGTATCGATACTCCTTAGTTTTTCGAGCTGGTGATTTTTTAGAATAGGATGCTTCAGCATTACGCAATGACAATGCATTTTATCCTCATCCAGCAAATTGCCATTGTTGCCAATAAACGTGGCCAAGCTCATTACCAGGCGTTCGCGTATCGGGTCGATAGGCGGGTTGGTAACCTGCGCAAAAAACTGTTTAAAATAACTTGATAAATGCTGTGGCTTATCTGACAATATAGCCAAAGGCACATCAGTGCCCATGGAACCTACCGGCTCCTTGCCATCAAGAGCCATCGGTTTTATTATCGAGTCAATATCCTCCCGGCTATAACCGAATACCTGCTGGTAACGAAAAACAGAATCTTCAGACAAAGCGGCAAACGCCAAACGAGGCTCGGCAAGCTCACTTAAATGAATCTTGTAGTTTTCGAGCCAACGGCCATAAGGCTGACGCGACGCTATTTTATGTTTTATCTCGTCATCGGTAATTATCTTACCTTTTTCGGTATCTATAAGCAGCATTTTTCCGGGCTGTAACCGGCCCTTTTGCTCAACCAAACTTTCATCCAGGTTAAGTACGCCGGCTTCTGAAGCGGCGATAACGCGCCCGTCGTTGGTAATTACATAACGCAGCGGGCGAAGGCCGTTTCTGTCCAATAAAGCGCCTATCAGTTTTCCATCTGTGAAGGTGATGGCGGCGGGGCCATCCCATGGCTCTATTAAAGCTGCATGGAATTCATAAAAGGCCTTTTTAAGCGGGTCCATTTGCTCATTGCCATCCCATGCTTCAGGTACCAGCATCATCATTACATGCGGCAGTGAACGGCCACTATGCAGCAATATCTCAATAATGTTATCCAAACAAGCCGAATCCGACTGGTTGTTATCAATTACTGGCAGCAACATTTCCATTTCATCCTGCGTGAAATAAGAGGATGCGTATGATTTTAAACCTGAATAAAACCAGTTTAAGTTACCTGTTAAAGTGTTGATCTCACCATTGTGAGCCATCAAACGGAAAGGCTGTGCCAGTTTCCATGATGGGAAAGTATTAGTCGAGAACCTGGAATGGATCATAGCAAAACCTGACGCAATCCGCGGATCGGTAAGGTCGGCAAAATATTGGCGCAGCTGGTAGGTGGTTACCTGCCCTTTGTATATGATTGTTTTACAGGATAGCGATGTGAAATAAAAATGCTCAGTAGCATTAGGCACCGTTTCGGCTATAGTTTTGTTGATATAGCGCCTTAGTACGTAAAGCTTGCGTTCAAAATCATCGGTATTAGTAATATGATGCGGCCTCAATATAAAAAGCTGTTCCGAGTCCGGTTCGGCTTTGCGGGCCGTTTCACCAATTACTGACGAATTTACCGTCAATTTACGATAGCCTAATTTCTGTAATCCTAATTTTTCTATTGCATTTCCGATAATGGTACGGCACGCCTTTTTAAGGGATGGATCTTTCGGAAAAAAGATCATCCCGACACCATACTCTCCCGGTTCGGGTAAGCTGATTTCGAGGTTAGAGCATTCCTCCATTAAAAATTCATGAGGCAATTGTATCAATATACCTGCGCCGTCGCCTGTTTCGGGGTCGCAACCACAAGCACCGCGATGTTCCATGTTTTCGAGCATGGTTAACGCGTTGTCAATTATCTGGTTGGTTTTATGTCCGTTAATGTTCGTTATAAATCCAGTCCCGCACGAGTCGTGTTCAAATTCTGGTCTGTAAAGACCCTGGTCGTATTCTGTTTGATCCATTTTTATAAAAACCGTTTATAAATGGTGTAACGACGAAGATACTGATTGAAAATTTCAATTAAAAATTTCTTAATATTTTTAAAATAATCTAAATAACATCATATTCACATCTTTAATAATTAACAAATTGGTAACAAAAGTACATTTTTTATTCAAATATGGCAATCTTAACTTTTGGTTTATAATGGATGTTTAAACAGGTTAACGGTCTTTATTATTATAAAAATAATCTAATTTCGGGTTATTGCCTGAAATTTGTGAGTCAAATGCAAAATAATGAATGATGAGCCTGAATATTTTATAGAGACTCCGAGGCTAATATTAAGGCAGTGGAAAGAAGATGATCATGAGCCTTTTACCGCGTTGAATCGCGATGCTGACGTAATGGAGTTTTTTCCAAGTCTTTCAACCGAGGCCGAAACTCTTGCTCAGATAGAACGGGCTACTAACCATATTATTGAGTATGGATACGGTTTTTTTGCTGTTGAACGGCAAGACAATAATCAATTTATAGGGTTTACCGGCTTGTCGCATCCTCGTTTTGAAACTCATTTTACCCCTTGTGTGGAAATAGGCTGGCGATTAAGCAAAGCTAACTGGGGGCAGGGATTTGCTACAGAAGCAGCACTGGCATCCTTAGATTATGGCTTTAATGTAATGGGCCTGGATGAGATTTACTCGTTTACATCTGTACTTAATAAAAGATCGGAACAGGTGATGAAAAAGATCGGTATGATAAAGCAAGGGTATTTTGATCATCCATCGGTTGAGGATGGGCATGTTTTGAAAGAGCATGTATTGTATAGAATAGGGAAAAGTTAGAAATAACTACCTGAATTATGCCTCACCCTGCCCTCTCCAAAGGAGAGGGTTCAAAAAAATAAGAAAATCAAAGTCCTCTCCTTTGGAGAGGATTTAGGTGAGGCAAAAACGCAGTTATTTTGTGAGTTTTGTCAAGCAGACAAACATTTTAAAGTTTTGTAACAGAACAAATACCATCGGTAAAAACCCGGAAAACCGTTTGAATGTTTATATTTGGATAACCTATTTATCTGCTTTAATTAAAAATTTTCGAAAACATGAAAAAACTGCTTTTTCTTAATAGTTTTATTTTTTTCCTGATTGCCGGATTTTCAAATGTTTCTTACGGATTTGACGAGCATAAAACACTTGCTATCGGTGCAAGTGCTCCTGATTTCAGCCTGAAAGGTGTGGACGATAAAATTTATACGCTGGAGTCATTTAAGAGTGCAAAGGTGCTGGCCATTGTTTTTACCTGTAACCATTGCCCTACCGCACAGGCTTATGAAGACAGGATAATGAAATTAGCCAGCGATTATGCTTCGAAAGGTGTAAAACTGGTTGCCATAAATCCCAACAACCCGGCATCGCTTCGCCTTGACGAATTAGGGTATAGCGATGTAGGCGATTCGTTTGATGAGATGAAAATAAGGGCCAATGAAAAACATTTTAATTTTCCTTACCTGTACGATGGCGATACCGAAGAAGTAGCCAACAAGTATGGGCCTGTGGCTACACCGCATATTTTTATTTTTGATAAGGACAGAAAACTAAGGTACCAAGGTCGTATTGATGACGTGGAAAACCCTTATAAAACACCGCATGTTTTTGATGCGCGTAATGCCCTTGATGCTGTGCTGGCCGGTAAGGAAGTGCCGGTAACGAGTACCAAAGTTTTTGGTTGCTCGGTTAAATGGGCCGAGAAAAGCGATTGGATCACTAAGGCCGAGGTTCAATGGGCAAAGGAGCCTGTGAAATTAGATACGATTAATGTTGCAGGTATAAAGGACCTGTTAAAAAACAATACCGACAAATTAAGGCTGATAAATGTATGGGCAACCTGGTGCGGTCCTTGTGTTGCAGAGTTTCCTGATTTTATAACTATGAACAGGATGTACCGCGATAGAAGCTTTGAATTTATAAGCATCAGCGCCGACGATCCTGCCAACAAAGACAAGGCCTTGAAATTTTTGGAAAAGAAGCAGGCATCGGCCACCAATTATATATTCTCGGTAGACGATAAATATAAACTGATCGAAGCCATTGACCCGAAGTGGGAAGGAGCACTGCCCTACACAATTTTGGTTGAGCCCAATGGCAAAATTGTTTACGCCCACCAGGGAGCTATTGACCCCGCGGAGTTAAAGAGGATAATTGTTGATAGTCCTTATATTGGCAGGGTGTATAATAAATAATAACCTATGAATACGATAGTTGAAATAACCAATCGTTTAGCATCATTATTAAACGAGCTTAAGTTTGTAGAAGCATATTTCGAACTTTTTTCGGAACATGCGGAAAGTATTGACCCTATATATAAGAACGAGCCGCTGAAAGGGTTGGCGGGTTTGATTGAGAGAGAAAAAAAATTCCTTACATCTGCACAGATACACGATTTTAAAATATCGGAGCCCATATTTGCCGGAAGCTACTTCAGCGTTGTAATCTCAATGGATTTTACCGCCAATGGTCAGGAGCGCCGAAAGATGGAAGAACTCGGTGTTTATAAAGTGGAGAACGGCAAGATAGTTAGCCAGCAGTTTTTTATAGGGTAGTATGTCTGAATCAGGATTTTTCACTTGTTGTTGGTTTTCAATGGTGTTCAAGAAGGCTTCGCCGTTTACAGGATTAAAGGATTCACAAGATGCCAAGTACAGAAAAATCCTGCAAATCTTCAAATCCTGAAAATCCTGATTCAGACAAAAAAATCACACCATGAAATCATACCTAACCTTCTTTTACCTATGCCTGTTAACGTTTGTCCAATGCTTTGCGCAGGATAACAACGGGGCTATTATTTTTCATATACATTCCTCACATACTTCCTTCCCCGATACCGGCCGTAAAAACGGGCATTTATATAATAACGTATTGTACACTTTTAAGGATCATTATAATGATAGTACGGTACTGATTATCGCACCAAAAAATCTTGCTGCCAAAAACACAGTCGATATGGTTTTTTGGTTCCATGGCTGGGGTAACAATGTTGATAGTGCGACGATAAGGTACGAACTCACCAAACAGTTTATCGAATCGAAGCGCAATGCTGTATTGGTATTGGCCGAAACCGCCCGTAATTCGCCTGACAGTTATGGAGGTAAGCTTGAAAACCCGGGAGAATTTAAAGCGCTTGTCGCGGATGTCCTGCAAGGCCTCAAGTATAAAAAGTTGATCCCGCAAAGTTGCGCGCCCGGCCACATTTTATTGGCAGGTCATAGTGGAGCCTACAGGGTGATGGCCCGCGTTATTCAAAACGGACAAATGCCAATTGATGAGGTTATGTTATTTGATGCGTTATATGGGGAGACTGACCTATTTGTAAATTGGATAAAAGCCGATCACCGGCACCGTTTTGTTCATTTATTTACCGATCACGGCGGCACATTCGATGAAAGTCACCGGATGGTTAAGGTGTTGGATGATGACGATGTGCTGAATCTTGAAGTTGAGGAGACAAAACTTGTCCCTGCACAACTTTGTGCCAATAACATTATTTTTATTCATAGTTTAAAAGAACATAATGATATTGTTAATCCAGACAATTTTAAGCTAATGCTGGAGAACGAACCGTTTTTGAAGAAATTGTAGAGACGCAATATTTTGCGTCTCTACACCTTTTCGTCTACAACATTACAAATCAAAATTTTATCCTCGCCGCTATAGTAGGATACGCCTCAAAAAGATTTGCAGGAGTGATTACGTGGTAATACAAAATAACCTTTGAGCCCAGCGAAAAACTTTTATGTATCCTAAACCATACCTGCGGTTCACCAAAAAAGGAAACGGTTTTTCCGTGTAGATTTTTTGTAAAATCATCACCCTGGTTTTTATTTAAGGTGTACAACTCCACATCGCCGGCAAATTCCATCTTATAATTCCAAAAGCCCTTACCCCAGTAAAGAGTGTACAAAAAATCGTTGCTGGGCTTTTTCAGCATATTATAGGTATAATAAATGCTGGTGCTAAAATAGGCGCCGTTCCATTGGAATAAATAGCTAGGGCCCAGGGACAGCGCATTATTTATGTAATAGCTGTATTGCCTCGGTTCGGTAACACCCAAGCCGCCGCTGTATTGCACGCTTAAATAGATTTTTGGCTTCCAAAAGCGAAAAGTTTGCGAAGCCTGCATGAAAGCTTTGCCCATATTATCTCCGTCGCCCTGCAAATCAGTTTCCATCTTTATAAAGAAGGCGCCAGGTTTTATAAAAGAGGAGGTATCGTTTTGCGCTTTATAATATTCAAAATAGATGGTTGGAAAATTCCTTGAATTGTGGGCGGGATCGATGGTGTGCCGGAAATCGTAATGCAGTTGCAAGTTTTGCGAAAATAGCTGCCCCGAAAAAACTAACAGTATAAATAACACAAGATATTTCATGACGATTGTTTTAATTTTCATTTGATTTTTAAAAACATCAGCCTACCGGGCTTTTTTGTAAATATCTTTGGAAGGATTCCGGCAGGGCGTAATTGCAGCGGAAATGTTGCGGAAATTTGTCTTAGTAGTTATATGAGTTTGATTTGTAGTGTTTTATGAATGATTTGGATTTTTTGGTTTTTACGGACTTGTTTAAAGCAGCATATTCAAAATGCTTTGGTCATGAAATAAAAAATCCGATGACGGAAACCGAGAGCAAGCTTTTCTGCAATAAAATACTGGATCAAACCGGGCTTTCAATCGGTTGGAAGAGCATAAAAAATTATTCGTTTTTTATACTGGATAGCGGATCGGCTAAAGACGAAAACCCCTCGGTAGCCACGCTCGATACTTTAGCGCGCTATGTTTTAGGCGCACCATATACCAACGAAATTCAGCGGAAAAATGATGAAGGCCATCATCCTTATTGGTTTTTATACAAGGAGAAATTTCCGCCAGCTACAAAAAAACAGGCGCCTGCGAAATGGTTTTTAGGTACGGGAACTATAATATTAGGTTTGCTGATTGTTATAGCGATTACTTATTTTAAGTTTATCGCATCGCCAAAAACAGGTCAGTTTACAGATTATTTTAATCGTACCGATGAAACCACCATGACCAACAACGGCTGGTTTGTAAAATCAAAAGATGAGATGTATTGGAACAAGCGCGGCGAGAAGCCGGGGCAACTGACCTTGTATACATTAAAAGGCGATAACTGGCCGGATCCATCTTCAAAGCCTGAAATTAAAAATTTATTGCTCAGACAGATTACTGCGGATTGCTTTACGGCCGAAGTTCACTTCAAAAATTTTATTCCCAAACAGGAATGGCAGCAAGCGGGTATTTTGCTGTTGGAAGATACTTCATTTAAAGGTAAGAGTATGCGGCTGTCATTGGCATTCAATGATAATTTTGGCGGGATGCAGCGGCCGAGGGAAATATTGATCCAGGCCATTACCTCATTAGGGAACGGCTTTGGCAAACCTGAAGAAATTGCGCATAAACCTCTTTTTTATCTGGACAGCATCAGCAATAATCCTGTCCTGATCAAGAACCTTGAAAACTCCGCACTCCGGATTGAAAAGGAAGGCAACAAATACAGGTTTTTATACGCCGGTGGTGCTAGCGAAAACGAGGCATTTAAGGAAGTTGTTACCCAGGAGTTTGATATGAAACCCAAATACATCGGCATTTTTGCCATAAAAGGGTTTACCAATTCAGATATCGTGCCCGTTAATTTTAAGTTTTTCAGGATAACAAGTGATCCTTGTGATAGGTAAAAATACGTGCCTAGATATAAGGGTGAGTCGGCTATTTGTACGGCAATTGAATTGCACCTTATGATAACGTGGTTGTAAATTACTGATAATCAATATATAAATTTGTCATTGTGAGGTACGAAGCAATCTCTTAGCTATGCATTGGCGTGACTGCATTAGCACTTATGCAGGTCGACGAGATTGCTTCGTGCCTCGCAATGACAAATCGTAAATTGTTCATTATCAATTATAAAAATAAAAGTCATCACAACTTTTCCAGGGTTTGTCCTTGTAGGTACCCGCAATTACAACAACCCTCCGAATGCGTAGTTTTACGCATCAAAATTGGGTGATAACACTATAACCTTGCTGTAGCATTTGATCTAATTTTACCGTACCTCATTTAACAAAACACAATTGAAATGGCAGTACGTATAATTTGTATCAAAAGAGATGAAGGCAACTACGAAAACCCCTATGTTGCTATTGATCACCTTGAATGGGTGAATGAACGGATTAAAGTGAATGGAATAACCGACAGAACTAAAATTTACGATTGGATAAAATACGAGAAAGGGGAGGCTTATGTATTAGATCAGTTTGGGAATAAAGCCTTCCTTATCCCTGCGCTTAGTCCCCTGGGAAACAAATATGTAAAAACAGTTAATGATGAAACATGTAATGATTGCCTGTTGTATTTGCCTGAGTGCACGTTGTGCTAGTGGGAAAGGGTGAAAGGTGAAATGTAAAGGTGAAAGGTGAAAGGTGAAAGGGAAGAAGAACCCTATCTTTTTGTCAAG
>DASXMZ010000503.1:0-9487 GCA_036495385.1 Mucilaginibacter sp.
GCCAGATGAACTGGACGCGTTAATTGCGGCTCCGCAGCATCATAAACTAATGTTTGAAAACGATTATGTACGTGTAATGGACGCCAACATTCCCTGTGGTGAAATGACAAGCGTGCATACTCACAGGTTTGCTGCCTCTCATATTGTTATCAGTTGGTCTGATTTTATCCGGTACGATGCTGAAGGCAATGTGCTGCTTGATTCAAGAAGCATAGCTAAAACCGTTGACCCGCACTCTGCCTTATGGTCGGAACCTATAGGGCCGCATGCGCTAAAAAATATTGGTGCAAATGATTTGCATATTATTAGTGTGGAAATAAAAAAAACAAATGACTTGTAAAAACAGTCTGCGCCGATTGTTAAATATGATTTTTAAAAGAATTTTTTAATGAAGTGTTTTTCGATACTACTTGTCTTCATCGTTTTAATGGGCAACTTAGCCGCCCAGCAATATCTGCCTGTAAACGAAGCCCGGCAACTCTTAAAAAATGCCAAAACACCGATAGAAAAATTTACGGCTTATCGTGCCCTTGACAGATATTACTATACGGTTGGTTTATACGACAGCTCGGCTATGACACAAAAGAAACTGTTTTCAATTGCAGAGAACCAAAAAAATGATTCGCTGATTGTTCTCGCTTACCGGGCCATAGGTAACAGGTATACTACGAAAACCGACTATAATTTTGCGCTTAGCATGTACTTTAAAGCATTGGAATTTGCAAACACGAACGAAAGCAAGGCAACATTATATGGCAATATCACTTATTTATATGCGATTACCGGTAATAACCAGCTTGCACTTAATTACGCCAGAAAATCCGCTGCGCTGGGCGAATTTCCTTTCAGCCAATTTGTCGGGAATATATTTTTAGGCCTTGTGTATACTAATTTGAATAAGCCCGATTCGGCACTGGTTTATTTGCAAAAAGCCGCCAATGCTACTCCCGCAAGACCAGATCCTACTATGAATTCAATCTTGCTGGCACAAACCGGCAAAGCTTATGAATTAAAAGGCGATACTGACCTTGCTGTAGTATACTACAAAAAGGTATTAGCTTATTGTAAAACACAAAAGCTGGCGTCGGGGCAAATAAGGCATGGAAGTCTTTATTGCGATTTTTTAATTAAATCCGGTAATTATGCGCAGGCCAAAATCATTTCTCTGGAGAATCTGGCTGTTGCTAAACGAGCCGGCATTACCGAAGGAACGAGTACTGTGGCTGAAATACTCCGAAAAGTTTATGCGCATTCAGGAAATAGGGACAGCGCCTATTATTACGCGGTGATGCAGATAAGTTATAAAGATTCAGTAAGCAACCAGAAGCGTATCGCCGAATTCCAGAATTTGACATTCAACCAGCAACTGAAGGAAATAGACGAGCAGGAAAAAGCAGCAGAAGCAGCTGAGCAGCGCAAGCAAAACATTACGTACGCTTCCATCGCGTTGGGCATTGTTGTCTTTATAATCCTGTTTTTATTGCTTAGCCGGAGTTTAATTACCAATACAAAAGCCATTGAGTTTTTTGGGGTTTTAGCTTTGCTGATCGTATTTGAATTTCTCAACCTTTTATTGCACCCCTGGTTAGAAGGCATTACTCATCATTCGCCGGTGCTCATGCTGCTGGCCTTGGTCTGTATAGCAGCCTTACTGGTACCGCTCCATCATCGGACTGAAAAATTGGCGACGAAAAAACTTGTCGAAAAGAACAAAGCTATCAGGCTGGCGAAGGCAAAGAAAGTAATATCCGACCTGGAAAAATAAGTTAAACATGGAGAGGAAAAGACCTAAAGCCAGGAAGAAGTCTGACGTCGGAAGTCCAAAGCCGGCAGAAGAAAATAAATCCGAAATCGAAAATCCGAAATCCGAAATAGAACAACCCCTCACTACTCACAATTCACCACTCACAAACATGGAAGTCCACCACCACCCCGAAATTGAAAAGAAGACCTTTAAAGAATATTTACTGGAAGGCTTAATGATATTTATTGCTGTAATGATGGGCTTTATAGCCGAGAACGCCCGTGAGCACATTACCGAACGGAACAGGGAAAACGAATACATGGAATCATTAGTAAAGGACCTGAAACTCGATACAGCTATTTTACAACGTGCTATCGATTTTAAAGAACAAAGGGTACTGGCAATTGATTCTATTCTTACCTATTTCACACACAACATAAAGGCCAAAAAAATGCCTTTAAATATGTTCGGGGCAATGAGGAGAAGCCAATGGGACATGTTTTTTATTCATTACAGCGGCACAATAGATCAGTTAAAAAACTCGGGCGGTTTAAGGCTTATCCGAAAAAAGGACATTATCGATTCAGTTGAAATGTATTATCAACAGGTGCAGCGATCTGAGACACGTAACAGTTCATATTTTGCAAACCAGCAGGCATCCTTCGCTATGTCCGAAAAATTATGGAATGCGGTTGATAATATAAACAGTTTTCGGGACTATTATTTAGCCCGAAAACCATATCCTGATACCGGATATGTTTCTATTAATACCATTTATCTGAACGAGTATTTGAACAACCTTGTCAGGATAAGAATGATAACAGGTAGCGACAGGAATCAGTTTGCAATAAAATTGAGAGATGACGCGAGCCGTTTAATTAAACTGATCAAAAAAGAATACCAGTTAGAATGAGCGGAGATAGTAAAGAGAGAAAAAATCCGAAAGATGGGAAGTCCGAAAGTCGGGAAGTAGTTAAGAAGTCCGAAGTCGGAGGTCTGAAGTCAGAAGATCAAACCGTTGAAGAACGACCCAAATCCGAAACGTCGAAACCCTCTTTAACACCAATAAAAAATAAACAACCGTTAAAAATCGAACATTTCCAAAAGGAGTCCTTTGGACCGATGTCCGAAATCAAAAACAAATCCGAAATCGTAAATCTGAAATCCCAAATCGAAAAAATGGAAGTTCACCACCACCCTGAAATTGAAAAGAAAGGCTTTAAAGAATATATTCTGGAGGGCCTGATGATATTTTTAGCCGTAATGATGGGCTTTATCGCCGAAAATATAAGAGAAGGTATTTCGGAACATAAACGGGCCAGCGAATTTGCGCGGTCATATTTCGAAGATGTTAAAAAAGATACTGCCGCTCTTTATGCCGCTCAACGCTTTAGTAATCATAAAATAGCGGCGTTAGATAGCGCATTAGTTATGCTTCATTACCCCGCCGCGAAACAAAATGATACCTTGTTGTACAGGCGATTATCCACCACAAGCAATACCATGCCATTTGAGCCTTCTGCTGGAACTTATGAGCAGATCAAATCGTCCGGTTCGCTGAGGTATTTTGATCAAAAACTGGTGAATTTAATGAACGGCTACGATGTTCAGGTAAAAAAAACAGTTAAGCGCGAAGATATTGACCTGAAATTTATATTGGAGCAGGTAATGCCGTTCGGAATCAAAAGCTTCAACACCGAGGTGGTCTATGACGTTTATTTTTCGCCAAAAATTTCGCACGAGCTTTACTTTTCAGATAAAAGTCAAGCGACTATAAGGCAGCTGATCAATTATACGGTTATCGTAAAGATAGAAAGGATGCGTGCGCAGGCAGAATATAAAAAACAGCTAAAATTAGCCGGTGACGTTTTAACTGAGTTAAAAAAAGAATATAATTTAGAGGATGAGTAAGAGGAGTCCGAAAGTCGGAAAGTCCGAAAGTCCGGAAGTAGTTAAGAAGTCTGAAGTCGGAAGTCCGAAGTCAGAAGAAGGAACGTCCATTCTTGGTAATTTTGAAGAAATAAAAAATAAATCCGAAACACCGATCAAATCCGATCCCGATAGCTATCGGGACGAAAATCCAAAATCCGAAATCCAAAATATGGAAGTTCACCACCACCCCGAGGTAGAAAAGAAAGGCTTTAAAGAGTATATTCTTGAAGGTTTTATGATATTTATAGCTGTTATGATGGGGTTTTTTGCGGAAAGCTTTCGTGAACACATTAGCGAACAGCAACGGGCAAAAGAATATGCAACCACACTTTACAGCGACCTGAAAGCCGATACATCGGTGCTAAACCGTTACCTAAAGCGCCTCAATTACGCAAATGCCAATATTGACACTTTAACAAAATTGCTTTCGACATCAGACCCAAGAGATATTCCATCAGGAAAACTATACTTTTATGGATTATTCGGAGGTGTTCCGCTTCAATTTGCACCTCACGATGCTACGCTGCTCGAAATGAAAAGCTCGGGTTCCCTCCGTTATTTTACCAAACGCAAGGTTGATAGTTTGGTTGCGGAGTACGATGCCCAATTGCAATACTTTAAAACAGTCGCCGAACGTGACCAGGCTTTATACACTGAAGTGAGAAAATTGAGGGCCGCGTTGTTTAACTTCAAATACAATGACGCTGCAAATGCCATTGTACAACGTAATTATATTAAATTTAATCAAGCTCCTATCGATTCATTTATCAAAACAAACCCGCCATTACTCTCTGTGGACAAGATCCTTTTTAACCAATATGTTGAAATGGTCCGGTCAAGATTTTTGAGAAATCAGGCGGCATCTGCGGATACCTTAAAGCATCACGAAATAGAATTAATAGGTGTGCTCAAAAAAGAATATGATTTAACAGACGAATAAAACTTTTTATTAAAATTTGGTATTTGTACCCTATGGTATTGAGTACGCAAATAGCATGGTTGTTTATATTAGCTATCCCTATTGCCTGTATTGCGTGGACTGTTACGCATGAGGAAGTTTTTAAGGAACCGAGAGAATATTGTTTAAAACGCTGCCACCAGGGCAAAAGCATATTCGAACGCAAGTTCTTTTATTTGTTTACCTGCGAGTATTGTTTCAGTCATTATATAACGATCATTTTTCTCTGCATTACAAGCTACAAATTATTGTTTGAAGATTGGAGGGGTTACCTCATTGCCGGATTTGCGCTGGTATTTGTGGCAAATGTATACATGAGTTTGTTTGCCCTAATTCGGATTGATTTAAAGAAAGTAAGGTTAGAGGCTGATATTGAAGAAACCGAGAAAAGCCAGATACAAAAGAACGTCAAATAGGGCATCTTTTATACTGTCAAACAACCATCTGTTCAAACAATCTGTTCAGCGTTTCGATTGGATCATCACAAAAACCTGGATGCACTTTTGATGTTTGTAAAATTGTACTTCGTGTAGCGGTAAGCCAGCGAAATCGGGATGCCATATCAAGTTTGCCGATTGGTCCTGCTGCTGGTTCGCCAAGGGAAATTCGTTCAAATGCACAGAGATGATCCTTTAATTCACTTATATCTAAATCAGCCGAAAAAGCGCGGAGCCTTGTTTCATCCAATAAATACCGCGCCTTCAAAAACTTTTGTTTGGCGCAATAAAGTATTACGCCGATATTCAAAAATTCCTCCCGTTCCACCTTTGGCACAACGCGGATTACGGCATATTCAAATAAGTGTTTCTGCTGCATTTTGCGCTTCTTTTATAAAAACCTCCGAATTCTCTATCCTGGTTAATAGAAACTCAGCGTATGCCTGCCGGCATTCGCCGGCAGAATTAAATGGATGTCCGTCTGCGAGCCAGGCATCCGGAATTAAAGCCACGATTGAATTAATGCATTTTGCATCAAGAATTGAACGGAATTCAGCATCAACCTCGTATAGCTCTGTGGCCTGTGGTAATAAAACGTGATCTTTTATCTGTACAAACGGCCGCTTAGCCTGTTGCTCCCAATTTTGCCATGAATGATGAAAATATAATGCCGCACCATGATCAATAAGCCATAATTCTTTATTCCATGTAAGCATATTAGTATTTCGCGGGGTGCGGTCAACATTGGTTAACAGGCAATCGAGCCAAACAATTTTTGATGCCAGTTTTGAATCGGGAAAAGTAATTGCCGGATCAAATGTAATGGAACCCGAAAGATAGTGGAGGGCCAGGTTTAGCCCGGTGCTTGCTTTTAACAGATCCTGTATTTCTTCATCCGGTTCGGTGCGCCCGAAACCCTCGTCGAGGTTGGCAAAAACAATCTCGGGCACTTTGAGGCCAAGTGAGCGGGTAATTTCGCCGCCTATTAATTCGGCAATGAGTGCTTTTACGCCTTGCCCGGCACCACGAAACTTTAACACGTACAAAAAATCGTCGTCGGCTTCGGCAATTGCAGGCAACGACCCACCTTCACGTAAAGGGGTGACGTACCTTATAACGTTAACGGTTCTCAATAAAAGGGAGTTACCATTCATGAATTATAATACCGGCGATTTTTGATTTTTAAACTACACTAAGAAGCAACGAATATGCGATTTTTAACTGAAAATGATTTGTCAAATAAATTTGCTGTGATAATTAAAAGAGTTATCTTAAACAAAATTTGCAAATCTGTGACGATGATTTGACTTGTGATGACCTAAATATTGACAGTGTTTTTAAATTATTAATATTTTCAGATATGTAAATATTATAAGCTGTAAAGACCGTTCTTTTTAATATTGCGAGTATCACAACTGTTATGTTTAATATGATATTAATGGTGCGTTAACAAAACGACAGGCTAATAGTTAAATAATTTAGTATATTGTCACCAAATTAATTAAAAGACAAGTTTATTGTAAATTTCTACTGTATTAATGAAGGTTTTATTTGTGTGCTTATGCTCTGCGTTCTTTGCAGGTTTCTATGATAATGTATATGCGCAATTAAAACCCTCGGTAATTGAGGGAAAGGTATTAACAGATACTCATATACCTGCCCAGGCAGCAACGGTAATTTTATTGACGTCCCGCGATTCGTCGATTTCAAACTCAACCATAACAAGTAAGGATGGGGTGTTTAAATTTATAGGCTTATCTCCTGGCAGCTACCTCTTGCTGGTAAAAGTTGTGGGT
Organism: Mucilaginibacter sp.; assembly: GCA_036495385.1. Taxonomy (GTDB): domain Bacteria; phylum Bacteroidota; class Bacteroidia; order Sphingobacteriales; family Sphingobacteriaceae; genus Mucilaginibacter. The sequence goes on from DASXMZ010000503.1 coordinate 6,868, forward strand.
TTTAAAACCGCTTATTCCCGATCATATACTGCCATAGAGGATCAGACGATCCACACATCCGATATTATTTTAAGCCCTGACACCAAACAGTTGAAAGAAGTATCGGTAGTTAGCTCAAAACCCCAGATTGAGGTAAAACCCGGGAGAGTTATACTAAATGTTCAAAATGATTTATTGGCACAGGGTATTTCTGCATTTGATATATTGAAACAGTCGGTAGGGGTACGGGTCGACAATGATAACAACTTCAGTATTATCGGGCGGCAAAGCGCTTTGATAACTATTGATGGAAAGCCAACCAACTTATCAGGTGAAGACTTACTGGGTGTGTTAAAAGGCATACAATCTAACACTATCGACTATATAGAGTTAATTACCAGCGGGTCGGCAAAGTATGAGGCCTCAGGCGGCGGTATTATAAATATCGTATTAAAGAAAGGAAAGAACAACGGCCTGAATGCGACATTAACCGGTACTTTAGGCTATGGAAAATATTATAAAAGTAATGCCGGGATAATTTTTAATGACCGGAGTGATAAATTCAATGTCTTTGGGAATTATACCTACTCACATGATAAAACCTTCCACGATTTCACAGAATACCGGAGCAGTGAGTACAATAACGTGACAACTGACTATGATGTAAGCTATAACGGAATACAAAAGAGTGACAACAATAATTTCGGTTTCGGTACCGATTATTTTATTTCACCGGGTCAAACCGTCGGTTTTTTAATAAATGGAATGGTCCGGACGGATAATTTTTCGAAAAACAATAATTTAAATATTTTAAACAACGGTTCGCTGGATTCAACTATCACTGCGAACTCTGACCTTGACAGACATGTCACCCGTTTAAATTATAATATTAACTATAGCGGCAAACTTGATAAAAAGGGTACAACGTTATTGGCCGATTTAAATTATACCACCTACGACCGAGCCTCGGCAGAATATATAACAAATAGATTTTACGATGCATCCGGTAATACTTACCGCCCCGACTCAATGTTGCAAAATTTATCGCCGTCTCACATTCGCATCTGGCTGTCGAAAATAGATTTCTCCGATCCGTTGTCAAAAAATTCGAAATTAGAAGGCGGCATTAAGTTTAGTGACGTGACAAGCAATAATGACTTAATTTTTGGTCCCTTGGTAAACGGTCAGTATCAGAGCGACCCCAAATTCACCAATCATTTTGTATATACCGAAAAGGTTAATGCTGCATACGTAAACTTTGAAAGCAAGTTTAATAAATTCGACCTTACTACAGGGTTACGCGCGGAGCAAACGATAGCCACCGGCAATTCGATAACGGCCGGTCAGCAGGTCAACAGCAATTACCTCAACTTTTTTCCACAAGTGCTTTTCAGCTACGCCGTTGATGATAACCACGATTTTTCACTAAGCTATAACCGCGGGATACAAAGGCCGCTTTATGAAGAAATTAACCCGTTTTTATATTATGTTGACTTATATGACTATAGATCAGGCAATCCCAATTTGAAACCTGAGTATACAAATTTAATTGAGCTGTCTTATAACTACAAAAAGACCTTTGTTACAACTTTGTACAGCAATATAATTACCGATGCTTATACGTTTGATTATTATCATCAAATTGACTCATCGGGTGTGAGCATAAAAACCCAGAAGAACTTTGGTACAATTTATAATTATGGCATCAGTTTTTTTGCACCCGTGACATTTGCAAATTGGTGGAATGCTGATTTCAACCTCGACGCGTCGTACCAGCGGTACGTTGCTTATCCGGAGAACGGAAATCTTAACCAGGGCGTACAGGACATTATTTTTATAACTACCCAGCGTTTTATTATTAGCAAAGCAATGACGGCGGAACTTTCCGGAAGATATGAGTCGCCTACTTTTTATGGTATTACCAGGTACAAGGCCAATTACTCCGTTAATGCCGGCATTGGTACTCAGTTGTTTAATAAGAGAGCCAGTCTTAAGTTAAATGTTTCCGATATTTTTAACACGCTACACGACAGGGGTAGTATCAACTATCAAAATTTGAACATGGTACTCACAGACAAAGTAGAAAGTCAAATAGCGAGGCTTATTTTTTCGTGGTATTTTGGAAAAACACGAGCAAAAACAACATCTCATCATACAGGGAACGAAGACGAGCAGAAAAGAACAGGTCCGGTAGGTACAAACTAGAATCTGCTAAATAATAACTCAAATAAATAAACTCATCCTGCGTGCCCGCTTAATGTGCTTATAAATATGATAAACAACACCAGCAAACTAATAAACACATACAAATAGTCTTTTTCGAGTACAAAACCAATTGCCGAAAATATTACGCGAAGTATTGGAGTAGCAATTAGTAATATTATCCCCAATTGAATAATAGCCTGTCCTTTCAAATCAAACGTACTTTGAAAAATGCCATCCGTATGTTTAATAAAATCAGGAGTGCCGATGAAGGTTTTATAATTGGCAGTGGAATACCCATGCCGGTATAGATAAATAATGCCGCCAAAAAAAACAATACTGATAGACACAATTACCCCTGCCCGTAGTACCAGGGCCAAAAGCATTTGCATGTTGGTGTCTTTAAATTTTTTCATACGTTGTGTTGTAGTTGGTAGTT
>DASXMZ010000504.1:0-2452 GCA_036495385.1 Mucilaginibacter sp.
TTTTTTAGAAAATGATTTGATAACTGATATTTACTTTAATTTCATCCCCATGATTATTGGCGATGGTGGAATTATCGGGGTCGGGGATAATTTGAATCTCAAGTTCAAAATCACGGAACAAAAACCTTTGACGGATGGTATTGCTCAAATTCATTTAAGCAAGATTTAAGGATTTAGCGATGGCAGGCGGGCAGGGATGTTGACCAAATGAAAGCACTCCGATAACTAATGGCTGTTTTTCAAATAGCCAATCACCATATCCTCAACCACCTGCCTTCTGTCTTTCATAAAAGTGGTCCAGTCTGAGTCATTCAGTTGAACCATGTGCGTCACCATAGGCCGTGCTATAAATGGAAAAACAACGCCTGAAATAAGGCTTAATAATATCTGCGCAGGATTAATCGTGCGGATTTCACCTTTTTGCATGGCTTCCTTCAATTGCTTTAAGAACAGTGAATTCATTACAATTTCGTCAATCTTAACAATGCCTAAAAACTCTTTAGTATTGTTTCGCATCTCGTTTAATACAAAAAAGGGGAGGTCTGGATTTTGTTCGATGAAATCAACATAATGATTGATCAGCAAAGGAATCTTTTGTTCCCAGGTATTCTCACTGTTCAAGATAGGTACAACGGAGCTCAGCAGTTGCTTCATCGACGACAAAAATATTTCACGAAATAGCTTCTCCTTGCTGCGGAAATAATAATGCAGCATGGATTTATTTATCTTGGCCTCGTCAGCAATTTCCTGCATCCGTGCACCAGCAAACCCTTTTTTTTGAAAGATTTTTAAAGCCGCCTCATAAATTTGCTTTTCGGTGGTGTTGTTTAGTTCGTCCATGTTTAGTTACTAGGCCATAGCCATTGATCATCAGCTTTTTCTTCTTCGCCTAAGCTACAAAGATATTCAAAACTTTTTTTAGGCTGTTATCTAGCCGACTTCAGATAATGACTTCAAAATTGTCAATAGTTATCATCTAAAAAGATATTTAAAATGTATTTAGCTAATAACTAAGGCCTAACGGTTATCTGTTGAATATTATTGAAAATATATTTGCGGCAGAAATTTTAAAGGTTACCTTTGCAGACCTTTTCGGGGTGTAGCGTAGCCCGGTATCGCGCCACATTTGGGATGTGGAGGCCGCAGGTTCGAATCCTGCCACCCCGACTTAAGCGATACCAACCAGTATCAAAAAGCCCTTTAAATCTATGATTTAAGGGCTTTTTTGTTTTATTTCAGCCCAATTCATTCAAGTTATATCAAGGAAAATGTGCCCTATTCGGTGCCCCAAATTTATCATTTATATTTGGGCATAAATAGCATATTAAGTATTTGATAGTCAATTTATTACTTAGTTTATTTTGATGGTTCTTAGTGCCCTTTGTAGTGCCCAAAAAAGCAGGCCGGTTGCCCATACTGCAAAAGCCGCTAAAGACTATCAATCTGATGCTATTTGTAACTTAATAATTGACAATATGAAAACAGCGAACAGCACCTTTGGCGTTATCTTTTATTTGAGAAAGTATAAAGCCACCAATGAGGGAAGAGCCCCTATCTATGCAAGGATTACCGTAAATGGCGGCAGGATTGATTTATCAGTTAAGCGCTCCATTGAACAAGATAATTGGAATGCCAATAAAGGCATGGCAAGAGGCAGCAGAGAAGAAATTGTAAAACTTAACAAGTATTTGGAGCAATACCGTTCCGGCATCGTAGAAAGCTATCAGGAACTTTTACTGCAAAAGAAATTGATTACCGCAGAATTGGTAAAGCATAAATTTACCGGGGAAGATCAGGCCGAATTTACCGTTTGTAAACTAATGGATTACCACAACACAGAGCAGGTACAGGTATTGGAGCCAGGCACGATGAAAAACTATTATACTACTCAGAAGTATATTAAAGAGTTTATTAAAGAACGATTCAAGACAAACGATAAATACCTATCGGAGTTGAGCTATAAATTTATTACTGACTTCGAGTACTATTTACGTAATAGAACGCCAGAGAAAGGACAGAAAGCACTAAATAACAACGGCCTGATGAAACATATTGAAAGGCTTTGTAAAATGGTCAATCTTGCTGTTAGATTAGAATGGTTAGATCGCAATCCTTTTCACGCTTACCAGTTAAAGTTTGATAAGGTGGAACGGGAATACTTAACCAAAGATGAATTGGCGAGGATTGAAGCCAAGAAATTTAATATAGTGCGACTACAGGTTGTTAAAGACCTTTTTGTTTTCAGTTGCTATACAGGATTGGCTTATATAGATGTCTTTAATTTAACACCTGCCAACCTGATAGAAAAATCAGAGAATAATTTTTGGATTGCAACAAACAGGCAAAAAACCAATGAACCTGTAAGAGTACCCTTACTGCATAAAGCTCTAGCCATTGTCGAAAAATACAAAGGGCATCCGCAGGCTTTGGCAGAGGGCAAGGTATTGCCGAC
>DASXMZ010000505.1:0-3331 GCA_036495385.1 Mucilaginibacter sp.
AAAGTCCGCTGACCCTCACAATGCCTTTTCCATCGATTCCACCATCCCCGGATTTTCCAGTCACTTCAACCTGGAAAAAGCCGCTTTCTCTTAGAATCCTTTGGGCGAGCCTTTCAAAAGCAGCTGGTTGAATTTTATAAAGAATATTCAATAACTGATCTTTCCATCCCTCTGTATTTTCGACTTCATCCTCAGTCTCCTGAATAATTCCTTGTTTGTTATCCCTATCTAAATTTATTTTTTCAATTGGACGTGACTGTTCTTTTACAACCCGTTTGATTTCCACGGGATCAATTTTTGTTATATCTATATCGGCTTTTGAAAGTGCCCATATACCTCGCGATGAATTTTCTAGCAGTCCGAATTTTTTCAAATATGTTCGACTCCATGCAAGGCGATAACCCACTTCGTTCGTCGTGCCTTCCTCCCCGTGTGGTATTTGCAATATGTTTTCGGGTATCGCCGTAATTTCGTAGACTTTATTATTTATCTCATCAACGGTGCCGGAGCCGCCCAACGCCAACAACGCTTTTATTGTTGGAACCATAAGTTCATCATATGTTGGGAGGTCGTTATTTTGACGTCTGCGGGCCATTGTTTTTGATGAAATGTTTATTTAGGCTTTTTCGTTATTGGTTAACCAACCTATTTATCTCGTTTTGCCATTCATCCTCAAATACTACCTGGAATTCAAAATCGTGATCTGGAAATTCGTTAAATAATTCTTTCCAGGGTTTCTTAGCACCAAGTTCGTTGCACAACTCAAATACATTTTCCTTGTATTTAGTATCGTCATTGGCTTTAAGATGAATACCTTTAGTTTCTAATACGAATACCTTATCATATTCATTTTCCTGGTTCTGATCTTTATCTGCCGTAATAAAATCCGGGTATATTTTATTTTTTCTCCATCCTTGTATGTGATAACCCTGGCGCGACTGGTTTCTATACCACCAAAGTAGCTTTTCCTGTCTGTCTAAATATATGGCGACACTTTGCTCCGTCTCATTAAATTCTTCTTCAAATACAGTGTCAAACAACGATTTTTGAATAGGTGAATTGTCATCTCTTACGAGGTTTCTATTACCCTTTACTTTAATGCGTGACGGTATCATATGGTTCCCACTTTCTTCAATCAGGAAAAAGAAAAGCAGTTTCTCATCAATCAATTGTTTAAATACCGCCTCGGCCAGGTAGTTTATTTGTTTTTCGATTACCTTTTTTAAGAATTCAATAATGAAAACAAAGTTAGATTCCACTATTGACGTGTTTTCGTGATCTTTAAACTTTTCCCTGATCAGCTTTATCGCCTCGTCTCCCTTTGCATAAGCGATCCAGGGGTTTGGGATCAAATCACCTATTTGACGTGCTAAAAAGGCCTCGTCAATTTTTAAAGTTCCCTTGTTTTGCACAACGCCCCGCTGAATGATCTGATTCCAATTTTCTTCAGGGTAACCGATTGATAAATCAATTTCGCCAATAGTTTGATCGGGATTTAAAGCAATACTATTAAGTTCAGTGAGGTCGACTTTCTCAAAGTCAATAGCACTTAAAATATCTGCTTCAAAATTTACATCCCGCCAGGATGACTTTTCCTGAATAACAAATTTTGGCAAGAATATTTTCCCTTCAAACTTTTTAAAATTCGGCCGGTAATGTGCATCAACACTTTTAAATAAGTCATCTCCGGCATTGGCTTCATCGGTAACTATTCTGCCCGCAATATCACCCAAGCCTTCACTTTCTAACCCGATTTTTATTTCTCTTACCAGTTTTGATGCATTTTGCTTAAAAGTATATACATAACATTCATCCAATTGTTTAATATGTGTCTTTCTTGCTTCAGGCTGCCGCAAAATACGGCCTACTAATTGTGTAATACCGGTTGCCGAACTTGGATTTGTTAAAATTGTGAGAATATAGGCAAACGAAAAATCCCATCCCTCCTGCAAAGCCTGTTTAGTTATGATATACCTTATTTCGCAATCACTGGCAAACAGGTCAATCCCTTCTATATCATCTTTCTCACTGCTTTTTATGGCGATTTGATTTGGTGGTATATTGCATTTTTGTATTAAATATTCTTTAACATCTTCGGCATGTATAAACTTACCATCGCGCTGCTCTTTCCCTGTCCGTTCAACCTGTATTAAAGAAGACGGGCGAATATATTTACCGGTATTAGCTTCGTACGTCTTAGCCTTACTTTCAAGCTCGTTTAATTTTTCAACAGTTGCCAAAATGGTATCATGCCAATCCAAACTCGTTTTGTTCACCAAATGGATATCCAGCTTTATCATTTCCTCTTCATGCAGCTGGCGGCCGGTAATTTTTACAAGCTCATTGCTCTGCGGTGGTGGCGTGGCGGAAAGTTCGAGTATAAAGGAAGGATTGAAATCCTGGATAGTTCTGCGGGCGTTTTCACCATAGGCGCGGTGCCCCTCGTCAATTATAACAAGCGGTTTTAGCAACTTTAATGTATTGCCTAACGATGTTTTAATTTGTGTGTTGAAAACTTCTCCGTCGGCTCCGAAGCAATCGAGGTTTGGTATTTTGCTTAACAATTCTTTTTGTCCCGGGTAATTATCCTCCGCCGGAAAAAAGTCAGTAAAACCGCCTGCATCCCTGAAAAGCCGGAGCGTTTCTTTATTTAGCCGGTTGGCCGACGGTAGCATAAGCATTAATATAACTAAATTTTCCGTAACATCTAAATAGTTAAATAATTCAGTTTTTTCCTTTATCAATGTCCTGCCGCCGCTCGAAATATCTAATATTTGCCTGTACGGATGATAGCGGTCTTTTAGCGCCAAAATGGTTTGGCGGTATATTTGTGTTGACGGAACGATCCACAATACTAAGCCGGTTTGTTTTTGTAAATATTGTTTTTGAACCAGATCGATACTATGGCAGGCCAGCAGGGTTTTACCTCCCCCGGTAGGAACTTTTAAATAGACATCAGGCAGCTGCTCATGGATGCCGTTGTTTTTAGAGTGATATCCCGGTTTATTGATGGCTTTTTCAAATGCCCTTTTAGGAAAATTATAATCCTTGGCTATATCCACATCAAAAGCTAACGCTTTTTGATACTTATCTTTAAAGTCGGCCAGTGCGCTTAAATATTCTTTAAGCACATCCAAAACTTTTTCCTGATATAGCTTCAGTTTCATTGTTGTATCCTGTATATTTCGTACGGAAGCTGGCAAAAATCAATCCTGTTTTCGAGGCAAGTATTATCATCCACATATTTAGCAGGGGCAAATACCACGCGTTGTTTACCTTTATATAGAGGTAATGTCTTAATACTATCTAAGGTGAGGGCACTGCGTTTTAA